>JAIMBJ010000024.1 GCA_023511455.1 Bacillota bacterium | reverse complement strand
TACTGGGCGACGAACGACTTGGGGATGACCGCAACGCAGCGGGCGCAGTTGGCGGGGCAGGGCTGGGGCATAGAGGTTTACCATCGGGCGCTGAAGCAATGCTGTGGGGTGGAGCGGGCACAAGTTCGCAAGGCTTTAGCGATGGTGCGCCATTTGTTGTTGGCTTTACGGGCCTTTTTACGGTTGGAGGTTTATCGTTTGCGGACAGGGGTGAGTTGGTATGAGGCGAAGTTGTCTCTCCTTCGGGAAGCGATACGAGCTTATCTGGCTCATCCCACCTACGACCTCAATCCAACTGCGTAAGTCCTAATGATTTCTCGAACATCCTCACACCCTTGCGCTTATCTGCTCGCGCGACCTCCGTCACTGGGAGGTGCGGGCCATTCTTCTGTATCACCCCGCCCCTGAGAAACATGCTTTTTCAGTATGTGGATTGGCTCATTGAGGGGAAAGGCCTGATTGCCGTTTCGCGCACCGCGTATGATGACGGCATGGGCGGGGGCGCACAACCAGCATGACGCGAACTTCCTCACCTTCCACCACTTCGGCGACTTTCGCCGGCGCAAAACAGGAACTGTTCTTCCAGATGAGCGGGTATAACAGGTTCACCGCAGGAAACGCAATCGCACAAAGCGAGGCACATACAGCGCCGCGTTGTTCAGCACCTCGCTCATCTCGAAAGAGTTGGTGGCATAGGTGACCAGCAGTTCGTTGGGGGCGGAGAGCTCGGAGTGCGCTTTCGCCGCGTGGCAGAAGACGTGTTGCCCTTTCTGTACATCGGGGCAGCGGTACACCGTTTGCGGTTCGCTCCATGCGCCCGTCGGCGAGTTTGCCCAGCGCAGACGGATTTCGGGCGAGAGGTCGGCGGGGGAGTACACCAGTGCCCACTTGCGCAGGGCGGGTACGAAGCTCACGCTGAACTCCGCGCCGATGTCATCACCTGAAACGGAACATTCGCGCCATCGGTGGTTCCAGCCGTTCAGCGTCCAGAACTGCCACGCGGTAAAATGAGCCATTCTGCCCACAGGCACACGGGCAACCCCCAGTCCGCGCTTCAACGGGCTGCGCGATCGGTCATCTCGGATACCGTAGATGTACACCCACTTGCCGTCGCCCCATACCGCGCTACCGAAAGAGAGGTGGGACCGCCATTGCGTGGGCGGAAGGGAATGGTCTAACACCTCCGCCAGCCACGCTCCCTGCGAGCGAAAGCCGAACACGCCCGGCTCGCCGGTGGGCACAATGTGAGTAAGGAAAAGCCATAATCTTTTACCTTCTGCCAGTCCGTGTCCAAACCAGAACCAGCCGCGTGAGGCACGCGGGCGGAGAAAGGCGGTGAGCTTATCTACCCCGCCCGCGCCGAAGAAAAACCGGAGGCGTGCGCTCTGGGTATCCTTCCCCTGCTGGATGGCGATGGAGTTACCCATCACCATTTGGGCGTTCGCACGCCGACCGTCGCGCACCTCGCCGAAGTGGGTATCGCCAAACAGCCAGAGTGTCCGCTCCGCATCCAGCGGCACAGAGTATGCGCAGTCAGAGCCAATCCATCCCGCTTGTCGGTGGAAATGCCGTTCCCACCGCGTTTCGGGAAGGGCTTCTATTTGGGGTAATGGCAGGTGCAATTCTCCTCCTAGCATTTTTTACTGAGGCGAGAGCGATACTGCCTGCCCGCGCCGAATCAGCTTCCAGCCAAACGCCTGCGCAAACCCGCGTGCTTCTATCCATACCTCGCGCCCATCATACAGTACTGGCTGCGAGAGCGGAACCTGTTGCTTCCCTATTAGCAGTACCCGTGCTGCAACGGGGATGGTTACCCGCTTGCCGAGCCAGGACGCAGTAAACACCCCTGCCTTGCCCTGTTTGAGGGATCCGCCATGCTGCTGTAGCACGGCGCCTGCGGCAACGTATATCACCCCCGCCGTGGACCGCTTGGCTGGCACAGTAGCCTTCGCGCTCTGCACGCGCAATGTACCTAGCCCCTCCCAGTTCATCAGCAACATGTGCGTCCGAGAAAGCAAAAGGCGTGCGACAAACTCGGAACGTTCCTGGTCCTCGCGGGTAACGGGCAAAAAGACCCCAGTCTTCGCTTTGGGGTCTATGGGTTGATACTCCACGTATACCTTCAGGGTAAGGCACCCGTCATGTATGACAAGCCTTGCGGTTCCTGCTCCAGGTCCCGGTTTAGCTCCTTCAGGTGGAGTGTATACCCAGCTCTTCATACCGATGGGGAAGCTGCTATAGGTACCTTCTGGTATGCCAGGAGTTCCCAACGGTGCTAACTGGCTTCCTGCAAAGAACACAGATTTTCGATAAGCTTGCCTCTCATCCGACACGAGTGCCAGGACATATGAAATCTCTGCCAGGAAGTTTCCGAGAGGACCGCGGCGGTTGAAACGCAGCGATTGAGTGAGGTAAGGTGCATTGACGTCTTCCAGCACTCCAGTTCCTATCCCCTGCCGCTCCACGTAGGGAAGTTCCCCCGGCTGAATGGCGACCCTCTCCTCGAGAAGTTTGCGCAGTCTATCGTGGCTCATCTGCCCGTACAGGTGAGAAGCCAGCGCCAGTATGGCGACGATAGAGATTGTGAGAGTGGTAAGCAGCAGTTTCCTCTTCATTTTCGCACATCCTACGGTCTTTTATCAAGGCGGGGTCCAAGGCAGGGTACTCACCCCACACTTGCCCGTCCACTCTACGACAGGTTCGGCTCCATCTATCTGCTCGGGTTCATTCACCAATCCCCGAGGCGCTCCCCGCATGCGAGGCATTTGCCAGTAATCTTCTTGGATCCACCGGCAAGCGGGATGGTCGGCCGGCGGGTTTCGGTAGCTGCTGCCAAAAAGGTCTATTTTCTGCGCCGCTGTGGGGTCCCAAATGCCTGCGCCGGTGTCGGGATCGCCAGACAGGACACACACCTGATGCCATGCCCAGGAGTACCATTTGTAAGTATAGTCTGGATAGGGTGGTATGGGCTCACTCGGGTCATCGCCAGGGGTCGGATCACTCCCAACAGGGCAAACCATGTTCGTATGAAAGTGTCGGCTACTCGAATTGCTACAGTGCCAGGGGTTTTCCGGGTGGCTTTCTCGTCCACAGCCCGGAGACGGCGGCAGCAAAGAGGCGGTAACTAGCCGTCTTGCAGAGAAATCCATGCCCAGCGAGCACAAGGCAATCATGGTGAAGAAGGAAACATCCACACAGTTCCCCCTAGTCCACTCCATCGCTGCCCACTTATCCAGAAGAGCCTTTAGTCTGAATGAACCATCTGGCACCCAGCGCGAGTCCGAGTCGTCCGGGTAGTAAAAACCGGGTTTCTGGTAAAACACACCGAACGTCACCGCTCTCGCCGCGTCAAACAGGTTGATTTTCTTCGATGCCCATCTGCAGCTATACCGCAGCACGCTTACCCATGCCGGGTTCATCGGAGCCTTCGGCGCATCCAACACAATGAATACTTCTGAACTGTATATCGGGGTCAGGTAGTAAACCGGACCCCAAGAACCCCAATAATATATCACATACGAAATATCCAGCTGGGCGTGGTCTATATGAGCAGGAAGGTCAGGTAAAGGATAAGGCTGTCCGGGAGGTTTCAGGTTACCTACGCCGGGGTCGTTCACCGTGAAATAGACCGTGCCGTCCACCAGGCTGCGCAACCGCGCATAGCCCACCTTCCAGCCCAGCAGGTTGCCTCCACCATCCAGATATGCGCTCCAACTGGTTCCCATCTTCACACACAGCGGATTGCCCAGTGCGTTCACGGGCGTAATCAGGTCCTGGCTGCCCTCCGTTTGCCCCCAGCGCAGCGGGTAGAAAGTGCCGTTGAAGCGCTACTGCGCCCAGCACAGATTGGACGCCAGCACCAATAGCAGGGTTACACCCCAAAGGCGTTTGAGCATCGTGGTTCCCTCCTTCGCTCAGGGCTGGTTCCGTATGTCCAACTGCAATGTACCACATCGAAAAAAAAGTCAAGCAGTTTGCGGCATGAAAGCTGAAGTGATTTCTCCGCTTTGCCGATAATCGGAGTGAAGAAACCTCACCCCCATCCCCTCTCCGGTAAGGAGAGGGGAGAATGAGGTCTCCACAGGTTCACCGATGCCTGCAGAAGAACGCACCGAACAAGCTACACCACGACGCCGACAGGAAGCACGGCGACGGGGACAGGTTGCCCGTTCCGTTGACCTGTCATCGGTGGCGGTTTTTTTGGCAGTGGTTTTGGTACTGAATGCGGTCAGCGAGGGCGCGCTGCAGGGGGCGATGGAGTCCATCCGTTTTGCGCTGACCAACCTCAGCCACACCGAGTTCTCTCCTGCGCTCGCGCTCTCATTCGTGATGGGTTGCTTAAGCCATGCCGCGAAGGCGTTCCTGCCCGTGGTTGGCGTGGCGATGGTGGTGGGTGTGGTAGTGAACCTGCTGCAAGTAGGCGTGATGTTCACCGCCGAGCCGCTGGCTCCCAACTGGGCGCGGATTAACCCTGTCAGCGGCTTCGTGCGGCTGTTCTCGCGTCGGGCGTTCGTGGAAGGTACGAAGATGCTGTTGAAGGTGCTACTGATTGGGTGGCTGGCGTTCTCGGCGGTGCGGGCGGATGCGGCGATGTTGCTGAGAACCAGTGAGATCGACCCGCTGATGGTGCTGATGCTGGTGGGGCAGTTGCTGTACAAGATAGCGTGGCGGGTTGGGCTGGCGATGCTGGTACTGGCGGTGCTGGACTACGGTTTCCAGCGATGGGAGTACGAAAAGAGCCTGCGCATGACCAAAGAGGAGGTCAAGCAGGAGATGAAACAGACGGAGGGCGACCCGCAGGTGAAATCACGCATCCGCGCCCGCCAGCAGGCTATCGCCCGCCGCCGCATGATGCAGGCAGTACCTAAAGCAGATGTGGTGGTCACCAACCCAACCCACTACGCGGTCGCCCTGCAGTATGATTCGCAGAAGATGGCGGCGCCCACCGTCGTGGCGAAGGGGATGAACTTCATCGCGCTGCGCATCCGCGAAATCGCGTTGCAACATGGCGTGCCGATTGTGGAGAACCCCCCTCTGGCGCAGAGCCTGTATCGCACGGTGGAAGTCGGTGAGCAGATACCCCCCGCGCTTTATCAGGCAGTGGCGGAGGTGCTGGCATACGTGTATCGACTGCGCCGCCCCAATTCACGGTGAGAACTGGGAAATCGGCGTCTTGTGAAAGTGCACCATCATCCAGCGACCGTCCTCCCGGACGAATACGCGCGTCTCGTTGGTGGTTTGGAAGCGGATTCCGCCCTCGTCGGAGCGAGTAACCACCAGCGTGTAGGTGGCGATAGCGACGTTACCATAGAGCTGCACGCGCGGGTTCACGATGTCCAGACGGTACTGCACATTGGGTGGGCGCAGCGTTTTTTGCTGACGCATGTAGTGCAGGTGAAACTCCACTGTGTCGATGCGTGCGGGCGTCTCCGCTTCAAAGGAGGACACGTCATCCGCGACCAGTTCGCGGTAGGTGTCGGTGTCCTGACAGTAGATGGCGTGCAGTAATCGTTCCAGCGTTTCCAGCACTTCTCGCTGACGTCGGTTCATCCTTCGCCTCCACACTGGGCACGATGGCGCAAGTAGTGGTCGACCAGCACCAGCGCCATCATTGCCTCCACAATGGGCACAGCGCGGGGCAACACACAGGGGTCGTGTCTGCCTTTTGCCTGCAGTATATCCGGTTCGTGGTGTATGTTGACCGTTTCCTGCGGTCGCATGATGGTGGCTGTTGGCTTAAAGGCAACGCGAACGAGGATATTCTCGCCGTTAGAGATACCTCCCTGCACGCCGCCCGAGCGGTTGGTACGGGTACGGATATTGCCCTGTTCGTCCACGTAGAAGGGGTCGTTGTGTTGCGAGCCGGTCAGGTCGGTTCCTGCGAAGCCAGAGCCAATCTCGAAGCCCTTCGCCGCCGGGATAGAAAGCATCGCTTTCGCGAGGTCGGCGTCCAGCTTATCGAACACGGGGTCTCCCCAGCCGGGCGGCACGCCTCGCGCCACACAGCCCACCACGCCTCCCAGCGAGTCACCCTGCCGACGCGCCTGTTCTATCGCCTGTGCCATTGCCTCCGCAACGGCTGGGTCGGGACAGCGTACTGGGTTCGCCTCCACCTGCTCTACGGTGACGGTGTCGGGGTCTACCTCCGCGCGCAGGGTGTGTATCTTTTCTACCCAGCCCACAATCTGCACGCCTTGCTCTTGCAGAATCTTCCTGGCGATTGCCCCTGCCGCTACCCGTCCCACTGTCTCCCGCGCGCTGGACCTTCCACCGCCGCGCCAGTCGCGAATGCCGTATTTGGTATCGTAAGTGTAGTCCGCGTGGGAGGGACGATACAGCTCCTTGAAGTGTTCGTAGGCTTCGGGGCGGGCGTCCTCGTTCCACACTAGCAAGCAGATGGGCGTGCCCAGCGTTTTGCCTTCGAACACGCCGGAGAGGATATGCACAGTATCGCTCTCTCGTCGTTGTGTGACCAGCTTGCTCTGCCCAGGACGCCGCCTGTCCAGCTCGCGCTGTATCTCCTCTGCCGCGATGGGCACGTGCGGCGGACAACCGTCGATGACGACCCCCACCGCCCCGCCGTGCGACTCGCCGAAGGTCGTAATCCGAAACAGATGTCCGAATGTGTTTCCCATAGCGTCTTCGATTATACGAGTTTAGCAGCGCGAAAGCAAACGGCAAGGAAAAAGTGTTTGCGGTCTCTAATATGATGCTACAACGCATCGCCATTCAGCGAGTGGAGGCAAGGCATGAACGTGACTACAACACCTTCTGGCAAGAAACTCATCACCGTCATTCCGGGCGATGGGGTGGGACCAGAGTGTGTGCAATCTGCGCTGCGTTTAATTGAGGCGACGGGCGCGCCCGTGGAATGGGAGGTGCGCGAAGCGGGCGCCAGTGTGTTCAAAAAAGGACTGGAAAGCGGCGTGCCGCCAGAGACCATCGAGTCCATCCGCAAGACGCGCGTGGTGCTGAAGGGTCCGCTGGAGACGCCCGTCGGATACGGTGAAAAGAGCGCGAACGTCACCCTGCGCAAGCTGTTTGAGACCTACGGAAACATCCGACCGGTACGCGAGATGCCTGGAGTTCCCACGCCCTACAGCGGACGCGGTATCGACCTGGTGGTTGTGCGTGAGAATGTCGAAGACCTGTATGCAGGCATCGAGCATATGCAGACGCCGGGCGTCGCGCAGTGTTTGAAACTCATCTCACGCAAGGGATGCGAAAAGATTGTGCGTCTGGCGTTCGAAGTGGCGCGCGCGGAGGGACGCAAGAAGGTGCATTGCGCCACTAAGTCCAACATCATGAAGTTGACCGAAGGCATGCTGAAACGCACCTTCGAAGAGATTGCCCCCGAGTATCCCGACATCGAGGCGAACCATATCATTGTCGATAACTGTGCGCACCAGCTGGTGAAACGCCCAGAGCAGTTCGAGGTCATCGTCACCACCAACATGAACGGCGACATCCTCAGCGACCTCACCTCCGCGCTGATTGGAGGCTTGGGCTTCGCACCGTCGGCAAACATCGGCAACGAAGTAGCGATTTTCGAAGCAGTACACGGCTCCGCCCCCAAGTATGCGGGGAAGAACGTGATTAACCCCACGGCGGTTATCCTCTCGGCGGTGATGATGTTGCGCTATATCGGCGAGTTTGAGGCGGCTTCCCTCATTGAAAACGCCGTCGTGGTCACGTTAGAAGAAGGCAAGGCGCGCACCCGTGATGTGGTGGGGGACGAACTGGCGGCGACCACGACAGCCTACACGGACGAGATTATCCGCAATCTGGGGCGGAAATCCGAAAGGTGGCAGGTGCGCGAGCCGAAGCCCCTGCAGCTGCCACAGGTAACCCGCGACCCGGTGATGGTGCGACCGCAGGCGCGGCGGGTGGTGGGCATGGATGTGTTCGTGGAGTTCGACGGCACGCCCGAGCAGCTGGGCAAAAGCCTCGAGCAACTGGCAGAAGGGTCGCCCCTGAAGCTGAAGATGGTCTCCAGCCGAGGGACGATGGTCTACCCAGCAGCAGGTTTCCTGACAGACCTGGTAGACCACTGGCGATGCCGGTTCATCCTGCGCGACGGCGGGGGCGATTTGACAGATGCCCAGGCTTTCGACCTGCTACAGCGCATCAGCAGCAAGCACCGCTGGACGCATATCGAGAAGCTACACGAGTTTGACGGCCAGCCGGGCTTCACCAAAGCGCAGGGCGAGGATTGACCGTTGGTTCAGGTGGTTACCCTCACCCCCAGCCCCTCTCCCGAGGCTTCGGGAGAGGGGGGTTAATGTCGCCTTCACCTGCTGGTACCAGGTTGCGCAACCGCGTCCCGATTTGGTAACATAACCCAACGGCACACCTTTTTACCGGACGGGATAGAGCATGGAGGAGAGTATCGAGCAACAACTGCAGGTGCTTCAGCGTGGGGTGGCGGCAATTATTCCCGAAGACGGGCTGCGCGAGAAGCTGGAGAAGTCGGCGCGCACGGGCAAACCGTTGCGCGTGAAGCTGGGGCTGGACCCCACCGCGCCTGATATTCATCTCGGTTTCGCGGTAGTGCTGCGCAAACTGAGGCAGTTTCAGCAGTTCGGGCATATCGCCTGCCTGATCATCGGCGATTTCACCGCCATGATTGGCGACCCGAGCGGACGCAGCAAGACGCGGCCGCAGCTCTCGCGAGAGGAGGTGGAGGCGAATGCCCGTACCTATCAGCAGCAGCTATACCGCATCCTGATGCCCGAACGTACTGAAATCTCCTACAATAGCGACTGGCTGGGCAAGATGACCTTTGCGGACGTCATTCAGCTCGCCTCCAAATACACGGTAGCGCGCATTCTGGAGCGCGACGACTTCCAGAACCGCCTCGCCGAGGGCAAGCCGCTGGGTATGCACGAAATCCTCTATCCGCTGTGTCAGGGATACGACTCGGTCGCCATCCAGTCCGATATCGAGATGGGCGGAACCGACCAGATATTCAACAACCTCGTGGGGCGCGACCTGCAGCGGGAGTACGGTCAGGACCCCCAAATCGTTATCGCCATGCCGCTGCTCGTCGGGCTGGACGGTGTGGAGAAGATGAGCAAATCGCTGGGCAACTATATCGGCATCACCGAGCCGCCCGACCAGATGTTCGGCAAGGTGATGTCACTGCCTGATGAGCTGATGGTGTCGTACTTCGAGCTGTGTACCGATGTGCCGATGGACGAAGTGCGCCAGATTGCCCTGGGGCTGAACAACGGCACACTGCACCCAATGGAGGTCAAGCGGCGCCTCGCCCGCGAGATAGTGGGCATCTACCACGGCGCAGAAGCGGCGCAGGAAGCAGACCGCGAGTTCATGCGCGTCTTCTCGGCGCGGGAGATGCCGGAAGATATTCCGGAATACGATGTGCCTGCGGACATCGTGAAGGACGGCAGGGTGTGGCTGCCACGCCTGCTGGCAGCGCTGGATCTGGTGAGCAGCAACAGCGAAGGGCGGCGCATGATTCAACAGGGGGCGGTGGAAATCAACGGCGTGCGCCATGCCGACCCGAATGAGGAGATAGAGGTCACCGCCCTGCACGGCGCGGTCATTCGGGTGGGCAAGCTGCGTTTCGCACGGGTGAGGTAAGCGACCGTTTGTAGAGGGCGAACCGTCCGGTGAGCCGTCTCCCACCCAACCTCCCCGCCTGCGGGCAGGTGCTGGCGGCTCGGCGGGAGCCTCGCCCTCCTTGTGGTTTTTGCTGGTTCCCCTATCTGCCCGACAGCCGGAACTGCGTGGTGAAGGAAAGCCCCACGGTGCTTTCCTTACTGGGGTGGAACCACCACAAACCTACCTGCCACTCGCCCACGCGCCGAATCAGCGCGAGGTTATACAGCGTCGGCTCACCCGGCATACTGCCCGTATGAAGGTAGAACATCAGCCCTGTATCCTGCGACAGGATCCATGAGCCTGCCAGTACCCCGATGTTGCGACCGTTGCGCAGACGCTCGAAACCGGTAACCAGTGCCAGATTCCCGAAGGACTTGACCACAAACGTGTAGAAGCCTTCCTGCTCGCGAACATTGGCGGAAGAGAAGCCGTAGCCCATCAGTACATCGAAAGGCAATCCTTCGCGACTGCTGAGCGGATGCCACGTCGTGATGAGCGAGAAACGGTTGCCCATGCGGCTGTAGCCGGCACCGATGTCCAGCCGCGGCGTCAATCCGGTGCGTAACCACAGCTTGGCACGGTTCTCCTCCGAGTTACCCGATACCATGCCGAACAGCGCGACCTGCCCCACCTGAACGGTGAACTCGCGATACCCAACATCCAGCGACCCGCGCTGGTGTGACTGTATCACCGTTCAAGCGGGACAACCGCTTTCCTGTGCACGAACAGCTATGGTCAGCGTGAGCAGGGCGAGATAAAAGAGTTTACGCACGACAGTCTCCTTTTTGTTTAGTTGTGCAATATGTTACCCTGTTTGAGGTCAGAGATGCAATGCCTGCCTCGATGGTCTCTGGCGGTGTTGCCTGTTCGCTTCCGACCTGTTACAATAGAAGGGCAAAGGAGAAGAGAGGCGGAGGAGTTATGCGGGAGAGATTGGGAAGCGCCCTGCCTTGGGCTGTGCTGTTTCTCGTCCTGATAGGAATCATTATTGCCTCGCTGACGCTGGCAAAGCGGGCGCCCGATTCACCGCAGAGGGTGAAACTGGTGGTGTGGAGGCTGCAGCTGGGGGAGGAAAGCGCAGGACTGCGAGCGCAGGTAGAAGAGTTCGAGCGCCGCTACCCACATATCGAGGTCAGCCTGCTGTCGATGGGAGCGGGACGCATGAACCCCCAGAAGCTGATGACCGCCATTGTGGGAAACGTGGCACCCGATGTTATCTTCCAGGACCGCTTCACCATCGGCGACTGGGCATCGCGCGATGCCTTCCGTCCACTGGATGACCTTATCGCGCGCGACCGCAATCAACCCGACGGCATCCGCCCCGAGGAGTTCTATACCGCTTGCTGGCAGGAGGCATGTTACAAGGGCAAAGTGTACGCCATCCCCGCCGGTACCGACAACCGCGCGCTTTACTATAACAAACAACTCTTCCGCGAGGCAGGCTTAGACCCCAACCGTCCGCCTCAAACGTGGGAGGAACTGCTGGAATACGCCAAAAAGCTGACCAAACGCAACCCGGATGGTACCTACCAGCGCATCGGTTTCATCCCCAACTACGGCAACTCGTGGCTGTATCTGTACTCGTGGCAGAACGGCGGCGAGTTCATGTCTCCCGATGGGCGCACCTGCACCCTGAATAACCCGCGCACGGTAGAGGCACTGGAGTGGCTGGTGAAGGTGTACGACGAGCTGGGTGGAGCCAAAAACATCAACGCTTTCGCCTCCGGATTCCAGACTCAGGAGATGGACCCGTTCTTTATCGGCAAGGTGGCGATGAAGATAGACGGCAACTGGGTGCTGAACAATATCGCCCGCTACAAGCCCGACCTCGATTTCGGGGTCGCTCCTGCACCCGTCCCGGCCGCCCGCCTGCGCGGTGAACCGCCCTTCGAAGGACAGCCAAAGTTCATCACGTGGTCTGGCGGCTTCTCGTTTGCCATTCCGCGTGGAGCCAAACACGTGGAAGAGGCGTGGCTGTTCATCAAGTGGATGTCGGGAGTGGAGAGCAACCTGATTTCCGCGCGGGCGCAAAAGGCATGGAACGAAAGCAAAGGGCGCCCCTATGTGCCCGGATTGTCTGCCAATCTGAAAGTCAACGAAGCGGTATTCAAGGAGTTCGCCCCGAAGTCTGCCAAGTTTCGCGAGCCGCTGCGGATGTTCATCGACCTGATGCAGGTCTCCAAATTCCGCCCGGTGACTTTCGTGGGACAGCGACTGTGGGACGAGCACGTGCGCGCCTTCGATATGGCAATCCTGCATGAGATGACCCCCAAACAGGCTTTGGATGCAGGGACTTTGACGGTTCAGCGCGAGCTGGATAAAGTCTTCACGCGCGAGAAGTATCCTATCCTGGACATCCGCTTGCCGATGGCGCTGATCGCGCTGGGGCTGCTGGCGTTTGTGGCAGTGGTGGTGCTGCTGGCGAGGCGGTCGGACCCAGTGGGCAAGCTGGGGCGACCGGAAGCCGTTGCGGGATACCTGTTCGCTTCGCCATGGATTATCGGCTTCTTCCTGTTTACAGCGGGACCCATTCTGGCGTCTATTGTGTTCAGCTTCTGTGATTACGACGTACTGCATCCGCCGCGGTACGTCGGCTTGCTGAATTACAAGGAGCTGCTGACGGTGGATTTCGGCTTCCTCAGCAAAGCCTTCTACAACGCGGGGTATCTGGCGTTCTTCGGCATCCCGCTGGGGATGACCACAGGCTTAGCCATCGCCATGCTGCTGAACACGCAAGTGCGCGGCATGAGCGGCTATCGCACTGCCTACTACATGCCCTCCATTGTGCCAGTGGTGGCTTCGGCGGTGCTCTGGGCATGGGTGCTGAATGGCGACCCGAACAGGGGACTGGTGAATGCCGCGTGGAAAGCCACGCTGGGACAGTGGTTTGGCTGGGCACCGCCGGGCTGGTTCGGCGTGCCGGAGTGGAGCAAGCCGGGCTTAATCGTGATGGGACTGTGGGGAGCAGGCGGAGGGATGATCCTGTGGCTTGCCGGCTTACAGGGCATCCCGTCACACCTGTACGAAGCGGCCGAGCTGGACGGAGCGAGTGGCTGGGCGAAGTTCCGCCATGTGACCCTGCCCATGCTTTCGCCCTACATCTTCTTCAACCTCATCATGGGCACGATTCACGCCCTGCAGGAGTTTGACCGTATCTATATCCTCGGCGGTGTGGGCGCAGGAACGAGCAGCACTGGTCCCGGTGATAGTCTGCTGGTTCCCGTCATGTATCTGTTCAACAACGCCTTCACCTACTTCAAGATGGGCTATGCTTCCGCGCTGGCGTGGATTATCTTCCTCATTATCCTCGCGTTGACGCTGATCCAGCTCAAGCTCGCGCCGCGCTGGGTGCACTACGAAGTGGAAAAAGGGAAATGAACAGAGGCTACAAGCGATAAGCCTGCCCTCCTACCGGGTGCGGGTTGCAGCCCCCGTACGTTGCACCCACAGACGTAGAGAGGATACAATAAACTATCCCAAACGGGCGAGGTGAAACAGTATGCCTATGTGGGCACGATTCAGTGAGGGCGCACGCAGGGTCATCTTCTATGCGCAGGAAGAGGCGTTACGCCTTGGCGAGACCTTCGTGAGCACCGAACACCTGTTGCTGGCATTGACGCGGGATGCGGAATCCGCGGCAGCGCGCGTTCTCGAGCAGCTGGGTGTCAGCCTCTCGCAGTTGCGCATCGAGGTGGAGAAGCGGGTGACGCTCGGACCGAGCAAGGTGGGTCACGAAACGCAGCTCACCCCGCGCGCCAAGCGCGTGATTGACCTTGCGTACGAAGAAGCGCGTCACTTCAACGACCACTACATCGGCACGGAGCACCTGTTGCTGGGGCTCATCCGCGAAGCAGAGGGGCTGGCAGGGCAGATACTGAAAGCAAAGGGAATAGACCTCGAGCGCACGCGCATCGCCATCAAAGCGCTGAGACAGGGAGAGACTTTACCTTCTGCACAGGTCACCGTGTCGCGGACAGACGTGCTGCGCGGCTTGCACGGGCGCGACCTGATCGGCATCAACGACCTCACCTCCGAAGAGTGCATCGCCGTGCTGCAGCTGGCGGCGGAGATGAAGCAGACCACACGCGTGGGTGGAGAGGTGATTCGCTGGAAGCGTCCCCATCTGCTGGCGATGATTTTCGAAAAACCGTCCCTGCGCACCCGCTTCACCTTTGAAGCGGCGATGGTGCAGCTGGGAGGACACGCCATCTATCTCTCGCCCAACGAAATCGGGCTGGGCAAGCGCGAGAGCGTGGCGGATGTGGCGCGCAATCTGGAGCG
Source organism: Bacillota bacterium (assembly GCA_023511455.1). Lineage (NCBI taxonomy): Bacteria > Bacillati > Bacillota > Bacillota bacterium. Next base: position 40,593 of record JAIMBJ010000024.1, on the reverse strand, counting down.
GTGGTGTCAGGCTATCATGGCGCGTGTGTTCGCACACCAGACACTGATAGAGCTCGCGGAGAACGCAAAGGTTCCCGTCATCAACGCCCTCAGCGACCTCGAACACCCCTGTCAGGCGCTAGCCGACTTCCAGACGCTGATCGAGCATAAGGGCGAGGCGAAGGGCAAGCATCTGGTGTTCGTGGGTGATGGCAACAATGTGGCGCACAGCCTGATGCTGCTGGCGGCGAAGCTGGGAACGCATTTCACCATCGCCTGCCCCGAAGGCTACGAGCCGAACGCGCACATCCTGAATCTGGCGCGGGAAATCGCCGCCGCTACTGGCGCGTTGATCACAGTAATGCGCGACCCGAAGGAGGCAGTACGCACCGCCGACGCCATCTATACCGACGTGTGGGCGAGCATGGGACAGGAACATGAGGCGGAACAGCGCAAGCAGGTGTTCATGCCGTATCAGGTGAATGCCGACCTGCTGAAGGCGGCGAAGCCGGGCGCGATGGTGATGCACTGCCTGCCCGCGCACCGCGGCGAGGAGATTACCGATGAGGTGATAGACGGAGCGCAGTCGGTGGTGTTTGACCAGGCAGAAAACCGCCTGCACGCGCAGAAGGCGGTGCTCGCCGCGCTGATTGGGGACTGGTAACGATGCCCCTCGTGAGCGTGGTGGTTACCAGCTACAACCACGCGCGTTACTTACCGCAGGCGATAGAGAGCGTGCTGGCGCAGACCTTCACGGACATCGAGGTGGTCGCCATCGACGACGCCAGCCAGGACGAATCGCCCGCCATCCTGCAGCGCTATGCCGACCGCGTGAAGGTGATCCAGCACCCGACGAACCGCGGCACCTATGCCTCCCTGAACGAGGGGATTGCGCTCACGAGTGCACCCTGCGTCGCTATCCTGAACTCCGACGACATCTGGCTGCCTGAAAAGCTGGAGAAGCAGGTCGCGGTGATGGAGAGTGATGCGCGCATCGGGCTGGCGCACACCGCCTTCCGCCCGATCGACGCGGACGGGAACCCCATCAAGGGCAATCCGCTGGGGGTGCGCTTTCCCCCGAACCCTCAGGGCGACCTGCTCACGGATCTCCTCACACGCAACCTGTTCATTACCTCCTCCGTGCTGTTTCGGCGGGAATGCCTCGAGCGGTGCGGATGGTTCGAGGAAGGTCTCTTCGGAATGGGCGACTGGGATATGTGGCTGCGCATCGCGGAGCACTACCGCATCGGTTATGTGCCCGAAGTGCTGACCCTGTATCGTATTCACGGACAGAACACCATGTACCAGCGCCAGCGCATGCTTGCGGACGACCTGTGGATTCACGAAGAGCGCATCCGCAAGCGTATCCCTGAGCTGCTTCGGCGCAACGGCTGGCAGATGAGACGTGCGCTGGGTATCGCGCTGGCGGCGCTGGGCGTCATCTACAGCCAGATGGGCGAGCGAGGCAAGGCGTTCGGGGCAGTGACGCAGAGCCTGAAGCTTTACCCCTGGCGGCTGAAGACGTGGCTGCGGTTGTTGATGAGCTTTACAGCCCGGTAACCTGCCTGTTGCAGGGGGAGGCTCCCGCCGAGCCGTCGGCTTTTCAGGCACGCGCATTTTCGGCGTTGCGATCCGACAGGAGAGGCGTACACCCCTCACGAAATGGATAGTATACCGATGGCAACTCGCCTCGTGAGAGGTACCGAACCATGCGCACCGTTTGGGGTCTGATGGTTTCCGCGCTACTGCTGGCTGCGTGCCAGAGCAAGCAACCATCCATGCAAGGGGGAGGTGGTAAAATGGACATCCGCCTGACCAGCACCGCCTTTACCGAAGGAGGCACCATTCCCAGAAAACACACCTGCGACGGCGCTGACGTGTCGCCTCCGCTCGCCTGGGACAACGTGCCCGAGGGCACCAGAAGCTTCGCGCTCATCTGCGATGACCCGGATGCCCCCATGGGTACCTGGGTGCACTGGGTGCTGTTTAACCTGCCAGCCGATGCCCGCAGCCTGCCCGAAGCGGTGCCCCCCGAGAAGGAACTGCCCGGCGGCGCACGACAGGGCACGAACGACTTCCGCAAAATCGGTTACGGTGGACCCTGCCCACCGCCCGGCAAACCCCATCGCTACTTCTTCAAGCTGTACGCACTGGATACCACGCTGGACCTGCCTGCGGGCAGCACCAAAGCACAGGTAGTGAAGGCGATGGAAGGGCATGTGCTGGCGGAAGGGCAACTGATGGGCAAATACGGCAGGTAGGGAGGAAATCGTGAAAGACACGCTGGTGGGGGTGTATTACTTCGCGGGCTGGTGGCGCGAACAACCGAATAAATGGTTGACGGAGGGACGTGACTGGCGCACGGATTATCCAGACCGGGTGCCTTTGCTGGGAGAATATGTAGAGGCGCCCACCCTGGAACGCGAGATAGAAGCCGCTGCCAGCCACGGGGTGGACTTTTTCCAGATACTCTGGTATCCGCAGAACAAGCCAGATATACACCCCCACCTTTCTCGTCTCAACGATGGACTGCGATTCTTTACCACTTCCCGCAACGCCAGCAAGATGTACTTTACGCTGGAATACGTGAATCATGACCCCTTCAGCCTGACCAGTGATGCGGACTGGGACGCCGCCTGCGTGGAATGGGCAGGCGCGCTGCGCCACCGCAGTTACCTCCGGGTGGGCGGAAGACCTGTATTCAAAATCCACAGCCTGCACCACTTTCTGCAGCAGAACGAGGGCGATGTGCGCAAGGTAGCGCAGCGTGTGGAGCGGTTGCGCCGGCTCATGCAGAGCGCGGGTGTGCCCAATCCGCTGGTTGGTGCGGGGGTGATGGCAACTGGCGTGCCGAAGGGCGATGTGGTTGCGCCTTTCGACTACCTGACCACTTACATGGACTTGCCGAACCTGCCTCAACGGCCGGAGCCCTACCCGTATACTCCGCTGCTGGCGATGGCAGAGGAAGCGTGGGAGCGCTACGCAACGGAAAGCGAAAAACCCTACGTGCCCTACCTGCCCGCCGGGTGGGACCCTCGCCCATGGAAAGACCCTCGAGCCAGCTTCGCCTTCCCCAGCCGCGAGCAGTGGAGAGACGCCCTTATCCGGGTCAAGGACGCCCTGCAGAAGCACGACAGACTGGGTTATCCCAGGATAGGCGGCAGGCAAAAAGCGTTTTTGATTTACGCATGGAACGAATACGGCGAGGGTGGCGTTGTGGCACCCACCCGCGGCGAGGGATACATGAAACTGGAGGCTATCCGCGAAGTGTTCGGAGGAGCTTCAGGACGATAGTCCCTGCGCCTTCAATACCCCGCCTGCTTGTCCACGACGTTCACCATGGAGGCGAGGTCATTGGCGAGGAAGGCGTGCAGGTTGCGCAGGAATATCTCCGCCGCCCGGGTGCCATAATGTGGAGTCACCCCCGACACATGCGGGCTGATAATCACGTTCGGCAGATGCCACAGAGGGCTGTTAGCGGGCAGCGGCTCAGGGTCAAACACATCCAGCCCCGCTCCAGCGATCCACCCCTCCTGCAGGGCGCGTATCAGTGCTGGCTCATCGACGACCGCGCCGCGCGAGATGTTTATCAGGATGGCATCGCGGCGCATCTGGCGCAGTTGCGTCTCGCCAATCAGGTGCCGCGTTTCGCGCGTTAACGGCACACACAGCACCACATACTCACTCTCACGCAGCAGGTCGGAAAGCTGCGACGGGGGCAATAGCACGTCCACATACTCCGGGCACGGTTGAGGGCGTCGCCGCGTTGCCATCACGCGCATGCCCATTGCTTTACCGCGTTCCGCCACTGCCGCGCCGATGGCGCCCAGACCGACAACGCCGAGAGTCGCGCCATAGATTTCGCGCACCTGTTCGCGAAAGCCGTCGCGGTTCCATTCCGCCTGCATCTGCTGGCGCACGCACCGATGCAAACCCCGCGCGAACATCAGCATCATACCGAACACATGCTCTGCGATGGGGATGGCATGCACGCCGCTGGCGTTCGTCAGGATGATGTCGCTCGCCAGCAGTTCGGGAGACAGGGAGCCTTCGATACCCGCACCCAGAAACTGCACCCAGCGCAGACGTCGGCAATGGGGAAGCCACTCTCGCGCAAAATGCCCGCATACCATCACCTCCGCCTGCGCCAGCACATCGGGACGCAGCTCCTCTGGCGGAATGACCGTCCACTCCACCCGCTGGCTGGCGAGTTCGTCCTGCTGGCAGCGACCCAGAAACTGCTCGTGAATCCTCCAGCCGGGCGAGCAGGTAAGCAATACTTGAACTCTTGTGGCGCTGGAAATCGCCATGTCAGTCAGATACAACGCCCTTGACCATCATAACCGCGACGCAATGTTGTGGTTTGGCTTCTACTGGCTGGTCGCCAGGAGATGCTTGCTCAACCACTCGTCTACCTTGCGCAGCACCGCATCGGGCTGAGGCATGTGACCACCTTCCAGCCACAGGATTTCCTTTGGCTCCTTGGCAGCCGCGAAGAGCCGCTCGGTGCACTCTTTGGGCACAATCTGGTCATCTTTGCCGTTAATCATCAGCAGAGGACGAGGCGAGATGCGCGCCACCCAGTTCACCGGGTCCATCGGGCCCACCAGCTCGTTGATTTTCTGCGGGTTCTTGAACAGTTCAGGGTTTTTCTCACGCAGCTGCACCGCGTTGGGGTGCTGGCTGTTGGCGAAAAGATAGCCCCAGTCCCCGCCAGCCACGATCAGGATAGGTGCCTGCACGCGCTCATCCACTCCAGCGAGAATACCACCCAGAATGCCTCCCATGCTCAGCCCGATGTAGCCGATGCGCTTGGCATCTATCTCCCGTCGGCTCTGCAGGAAGTCGATGCCGCGACGCAGGTCAATTACCGTCTGGATGAAAGCATCGCGGTTGCGGTAAATATACGGGCTGAGGATGTCACTGCCCGGTTGCTTGCGGTCGCCGTGATACTCCGCGTCGATGGCAAAGGTGGCGATGCCGCGCATAGCGAACGCCGGCACCAGCATCTGCAGACCGTTTTTGTCGCCGCCGTAGCCGTGCATGATCATCACGCAGGGGTAGGGAGACGTCCCCGTCGTGGGCACACACCACCAGGCAGGGACTCGTTTGTCGTGCACGCTGTTATACTGTACACGGTAAATGATATAGCCGTTACCGCGCTGCTGTTCTTTGACCTCCGCCTGGAGAGGGTAGTCCCTGTCGTAGGCGTAGAGCTGCTCGTAAGGTAACATACGCGCCGTTTCCGCGTTTTGTGTGCGGGCGCACCCGGCTGCAATCACCAGCAACAGCAGCAGCAGCGCGCGACAGGCACAAGCAAACAGCCCGTCAATGCGATACATGGTCTTCATCTTCTCCCTCCTCAACGGCTTCCGCAGCGAAGGTCATCATTTGGACTGCCATTGCAGTCAGAGCGCGTACCGCTTCTGTTCGCCAGAATGGGCGGTCGGTTCGTTCCTTCAACTCGCGCCAGAGCGCTTTCAGCCAGGCTGCGCCATTATGGTCTCCTCCCAGCAGGTGGATGCCTCCCAAAACCGGCAACATGAAAAGAAGCAAGCCACGCAGGCTTTCATCCGGGAAAAGCCACTGCTGGAGTTTCTCCGCGATTTGCCGGTTGCGCTGCTCTTCGGTCTGCGTGGGCAACAGAATAGGGCTCTGCATCTCTTTAGCCGCCCTCTCCATCACGTCCAACAACCTGTCGGGGGGAGGCAGGTATGGCATCAATGCGTTGAGTGCTTCCACTGTCGGCTCCGGACGGGTGTCGGGAGTTACCAGAGAGCTGACTGCCCAGCTGGTCTCGGCATCGGAGATGCTGTCCCAGGGTGGCGACACAGTTTCCTCTGGAGACTCCGGCAGACGCCCCCAGTAATAGGCGGCATGTGGCGGCATCGGCTTCAAGTCGCGAAGGGTGCGCCGGCGGCATTCGTGCGCAACGGTAATCGCCCATCCGAGGGGCAAACGCACAAAACGGTTGGGCGTTTCCTGCTGAGCCTGCTGTATCCAGGGATAGCGCAACGGGTTGTCCAGACATTCCTGATACAGGTCGCGCACACCTTCGTCGACCATAGAAGCATCCACGAGATAACCGTGTTCATCGATAAACAGATTGAACACCGCTTTCTGCCCCGAAGCGTGCTGCATGAAGAAGCGTAAATGAAGAGCGTACCAATCCTCCCCCTCATAGGGCGATGAAGCAAACGCCTCCTGCAACACCCATTGCGCCGAGGTGTCCGTCGATTCTCGCTGGAGGGTAGTACCGGCCGCCAGAGTTTGCACCGATACCCCTCGTCGGCGCAGTTCGAACATCGCCTGCTTCACCGCCCGCCGCAATGCACCGCTCACCCCAACCCCTTCCACCAAATAAGCCAGCAAGGTAGCGTATTCGGGTTGTGTGCCCATCCAACGCACCGCGGCAAGTTGTTCCTCCATCGGGAGGTTCAACAACTGGCCCGCCACCTGCGCCAGCTGCGGTGCGCTCGCCTCCGAGACGCCGCGTGCCGGTTCCAGCAGGCTCACGGTGCTTTCCGATGGCGGCGATACCGTCTGGCTCTTACGATTTGCCATCCGTGTGCCCTCTCCCTTTTCCATATGCCGTTATATTTACCTGCAGGGGTGATTGTTTCCTGCCCGCCCTACAAAGAGGTCAACGTCACCACACTGCGCGGCGGAATAACCACCTCCCTGTTAGCTTTCACCGCAGGCTGACAGGCAAGGTCATGCTCGGCGGAGGTAATGAACAGGCTCCATTGCTCCACTTTTTGACCTGCATCCAATCTCAGAAGGGCCTCCTTTTCGCCACGATGAACCACCACGCAGACCAGGCGCGGACTGCGGGTTTGTGTGTAGGCGGAAATCAGCAGATGCTCCTCCACTTCCGATGGCTCGGCGTGCACCCGCACCGCACCCGGGCGGATAAACCGGCTGAAGTTTCCCAGCACCCACAGCGTTTTGGATGGCAGGATGTTTTGCTGTCCTGTCTGTCTATAATCCGTGTAAATCAGTCCGTCTTTATAGTCGTAGGGCGAAACCGCGAGCCACCAGTGCCATGCAGAAGCGTTGGCAGCGGTGAGGTCGTAATGTATCACCCGCGCCACGCGCAGGGCGGTATCCATACCGAGGTCGCGCCGATGTTCCATCACGCAGTACTCGGTCTGCCAGTATGGCGCGCCGGGAGCGTAGCGGTCAATGTTCTCGCGCACGGTTCGCCGCAGGTCTTTTAGCAGGTGCAGGCTAGAATCGGTCCAGTAAGAGTGTGCGCAGAGGCGATTGCCCACTTTGCGTCGTATCTCGGCGTCGCCCAGCAGCTCACGAATGTACTGACCATACATCCCCCAACCTTTGGAGCGATTGCCGTGTGTGTAGGCGGCTCTGGCATCCTCGATTCGTGCCCAACGGCGGTAAATTTCGTCATCCAGCAGGGAGACCAGCTCGCCCGCTTCGGGCACCACGATTTCGGTGGCAAGTCTGCGAGAGCGGATCTCCGCATACAGGGCGTGTATCACGCGCTTCAGGTCCTCGTTGTTGTAACGGCACCCTTCCTGACCACCCTCCCACTCCCAGTTCGGCTCGTTGACGGGGCTGATATAGTGAAAGGGTAGCCCTTCTTTGGCGAAATGTTCCAGAACATCAGCGAGGAAGCGCGCGAAATGAGGCTCGTAGCCAGGCTTGAGATTGGTAGAACCCGATTGTTTATCACAGTGCGCATGTCCGTTCTTCGTCATCCACACGGGCGGGCTGTACACACAGGCAAGGAATCGCTCCACACCCCGTTTCTTTGCCGCGCGCAGGAACCACTGCTGCCCGGCGTGTTTGCTCCAGTCATACTCCGCATCTTCAGAGGCTTTGAACACCTCCGCCCCCCGCCAGGGGTCCCACAGCTGGTCGGTGAGCGCACCACCTGCGCCGATGTTGAACCGCCACAGCGACAACCCGATGCCCTTCTCTCGCGAAAAGAGCAGGTCTGCCAGTATGTTCTTGCTGGCTTCAGTCCATTCTTTGCCGATGGGGTCCAGGCTCCACGTGCCCGATGCCCCAAAATTCTCGATGCGCTGATAACGCCGGGTAGTGTCGATGTGAACCATTAACTCGGGCATGCACGTGCGTCCTTTCTATTATTTTTCGAAAAATTCGCTAAAATACTTTAGCAAACCTCTTGACAGCGTAGCAACATGGGGCTATAATGATGCTAAAGTATTTTAGCAAGGGGAAAGCGATGTCCCTTCCATCCCGAAGAAGAACTCGGGCAACGCTCGACGAGGTCGCAAAGCGGGCGGGTGTCTCCCGCACCACCGCCTCGCTGGTGCTCAGCGGCAAAGCTGCTACGCATCGCATTTCGGAGGAAACGCATCAGCGCGTGAAAGAGGCAGCACAGGAGCTGGACTACAGCCCTAACCTGCTGGTGCGGTCGATGCAACGTGGGCGCACACACATTCTGTCGTTCTTCAACGCGTTCCGCTTGCGCACTGAAAACGACCTCTACATGGACAGGTTGTCTACCGCTATCGAGCGTGCAGCGGGTAAGCTCGGCTACGATGTGCTGGTGCATTGTGACTTCAGCCGACCGCCAGAGGAGACGTACCGCTTTTTGAATGGCGGACGCGCCGATGGATTGCTATTATTTGCCCCTTTGCCCGACGATCCCCTGTTGCCTCTGCTCAGGCGTTCACGTTTGCCGGTGGTACTGATAAACGCACGCGACAGCGAAGGCGTCTTGCCCTCCGTACGCGATGATGTGCACAGTGGAATGAGGCAAGTCGCTGAAGCCCTTGTCGCGTTGGGACACCGGCACATCGCTGCCATGATTGAGGAGGGAAACGACTTTCGGGACGCCATCCCGCGCGCTCGTTTGCTTCAGCAGTACCTTCGCACGCTTGGAAGCGACCTTCCTGACCAGCGCGTTTTCAGCTACTGGAGTGAGGGGCAAAGGGTCCTGGAGCACCTTCTGCACGAACCGCAGTCCCCCACGGCGATATTCTGCTGGCGTGACTGGCTGGCGTACCGCCTGCTGGAAGATTGTGACCGTTTCGGCATCGAGGTACCCGCCAAGCTCTCGGTGATCGGCTATGATGGTCTGCACTGGCCCGCCACCACACGCCATATCGCTGCCTCGGTATACGTCGACCTGGATGCGCTGGCGGAATCCGCCGTCCGCCTCCTGCATCAGTACATCACCGGAGAGCGGGACGACTACGCCGACGTCACCATACCGGTGCAGCTTCGCTACGGAACCACGCTGGATGTCGCACCGGCTTCCAGCTGAGATAAATCATCACAAGGAGGGAGAAAAACCATGCGAGTCAGTACTCAACGGCGAGACCAGAGGCAAGCGTTTACCCTGATCGAACTGCTTGTGGTCATCGCCATCATCGCCATTCTGGCGGCGATCCTCTTCCCGGTGTTCGCACAGGCACGGGAGAAAGCGCGCGCGACCACCTGTCTGTCCAACATGAAACAAATCATGCTGGGCGAGCTGATGTACACACAGGACTATGACGAGGTACACAGCTGGACATGGGGGTGGTACCCCACGTGGGTGCCCTGGCACCAGCAGATACATCCCTATGTGAAAAACCAGCAGGTGTGGAAGTGCCCCAGCGATGCATGGGGGCGCGGACAGGACGCAGTGGACAACACCAAACCCGCTATCCCGGTTACCTACAGCCAAAACTTCCGCTGGCCTGAAAGCGACTGGGGATGGGATTCCAATTCCTACAGCTTCCGGATGTCACCTGCCGCCTCGGCGGAGTCGACCATTGTGAGCCCGGCAACCACCATCTTCGTCGCGGAACGCCCGAACTGGTATCACCAGTGGAGCGTCGGCTGGGCGACGGAGGTCTTCTGGGACTACAACGAGTTCAACATGCAGGGCGGTGGAGCCACCATCCACTCGCAGGGTAGCAACTACGCGATGTGCGATGGACATGTGAAGTGGATGCGCAGGGACCAAACCACCCAGCCCATCGGCAACCAGACCACTGACCCGGCACGGCGTGATCCGCCTAACGGACCCTGGCCCAATGGCATGTGGGACAAGCGACAGTAACAGCGAGGTGAGCCGGTGAAAAAAGAGGTCAGCCCTGCGGTAGCGATTGCGCTGGTAGTAGTGGTTGTCGCGATTATCCTCGGGGCGTACTACTATTTGAGTGCGCCGCGCCCGCCGAAAGGCGCAAAGTATACGCCCGGTGTGCCACCGTGGATGGAACAGGGGGGGTCGTATAAACCGACACCGGATTATCCCCCGGCAACGAACACTACCCGGTAGCGGCACCGGCCGAGGATGTACCGCATTCGCACCTTACCATCTGGAGGGCGAGGCTCCTGCCGAGCCGTCGAACACCTCCCCGCCCGCGGGGAGGCTGAGTGGGGGTCGGCTCACCGGGAGGTTCGCCCTCCAGTGATTGCGCAGGAAGAGGAGGCACGTCCTCCTCGCTTCCCTACCTTCGCCTCAGCAGCCACGCGAGGCTTGCGATAGCCGACAGCATCGATAACGCCGTACTCAGGTTGAACTGTTCGCGCGGACGCTCTGCCACCACAATCTGGTCATTCGGCTCGAGATAGGGGTCGTCGGCTTTGCCTTCCTCGATCTCGCCGAAATTGACCTTCAGGGTCTGCCTTTTACCCGAACCGGGTACCGCCCGAAGGATTTTGATGTCCCACTTGCGGGCGAACGGGCTGAAACCTCCTGCCTGTCCGATGGCTTCGCTCAGGCGCATTCGCCCCACCAGCGGCACCGGACCGGGGCGGTTCACCCCACCAAATACGGAAACGGTCACCGCCTCCTGAACGGTTGGCACCAGAATACGGTCGCCGTTTTTCAGCACCACCTGCTTGGCAGGGTCCTGCGACATGGCGTCGTTGTAGTTGACAGGGTTCTCCTCTGTTTGCCCCTCATGGCGGATGGTGATACGGGTGTTGTCGGCGTTTGGCAGCAGCCCGCCTGCCTGCAAAATCGCTTCGCGGAAAGTGCTACCTTCTTGCAGCGTAAGCACCCCCGGACGCGCTACCGCTCCCGTGACGAAAACGCTCATCATCTGCTTGGCGGGCACGAGAATCACGTCGTCGGGCATAATCTCCACGTTGGCGGTGGGGTCACCGAACTTGATGAACCGCTCCAAATCCAGAGTCATCTCCGCAGGGGCAGGTTGCTTGCGGGTGAGTTTGATTCGAGCCAGGTCCGCGCTCTGCTCCGGCTCAGCAGTCTGAATGACCTCGATCAGGCGGGTGGGCATATTCTCGCGCAGCGGAACTTTTCCGCCCTTGCGCACCGCACCGGTTACCGTCACGTAGCGCGGGAACCGCTCCAAGATGACCACGGTCACCACAGGGTCGACGTAGTACTTTCTGAGCATCTCTGTGAGCTTTTTGGTTAAGCCCTCTTCGGTCTCCCCGGCGACTTTGATAGACCCCAGCAGAGGCATCTTGATATAGCCGCTATCGTCTACCTTATATTGGCCGCTGATGTCCTTATCGCCGACGAGGGTAATGCCCAGCGTATCCCCCGCGCCGATGCGAACAGGCTCGTTTTGCGCCAGCACCGACGAAATGGCGAGAATCGCCATGAACAGGGTGAAAAGAATCGTCACGCGCTTCATAGGCGGCGGAACCCCCTTCTTGTGGCTTGAAAATCTGCGCACAGATGTATTGTACCTCTCTTTGCCCTACGATGTTGCCATCGACACTCGCGAAATCGCGGGTCTCTCACCATATTATCGGTCAAACACACGCCGGTGCGTAGTGGTTCACCCGGCTATGGCTCATACACCGCACCCATGAACAGCACCATACCGGTGCGGGATTCGCGAATGGCGCAGAAGAACGGCCGGTCCACCACCATCTTAAAGGGTGGGCGAGGCTGTTGCACAGAGGTGATGCCCACCTGCACGGAGGTGACCGCAGCCGCTTCGGTGCCCTCTTCGTCCACCTCCACGATTGCTTTGTGGTGAACCTTCTCGAGGAACAGGTCTCGCTCGTCACGCATACCGGTGAAGTCCGCGCGGTCGGGTTCGAAAGCCACCGCCATTCCCATTTCCTTCAGGGCGTCGTTTAGCGTCTTCTCATAATCCATTTTGAAGCGGGGCAGCTGCAGGTCGCCCTCTGCAGGAACCAATCGAGATGTCCACGCCTTCCATCTTTCCGAATTCAGTGATTCCAGCCATTCGTTCAGGCTTGTGCCTTCGTCAGGCAGGACAATCACCATGCTGATCCGCCCCTCACCGTACGGCAGGCTTACCATCTGGAAGTTTTCTCCCTTCAGGTAGGGGAACTTGCCCGTTTGCGCCATCATCGGCACGCGCTTCTGCTCGCCGTTTGCCAGATGGAAGGGCTTCTCCTGTGTCAGGGATTTGTCGAAAGGCTTCTGCCACTTGCCATGGAAGTAGATAGCGTTGATGAGGAACATCACCGTGCGCGGCGAGATGTTATCGACTATCTTCTTGATTTTGCCTTTCGTGCTGGTGTCTACCCAGCGGTTGATGGACTGAGGCGCCTCAGGGTCGGCGAAGTCCAGCACGCTCACCTGCGCCCCGAAGTAACGGCGGTTGGTCTCCAAAAACTGCTGTTTGAAGGCGATGCCCTGCCGCGCCCACAGCGAGTTCGCGATGGTCAGTTCTACTTTGGCGTCTGCGCTCTGCAGGTCCTGGCGCAGGTCTGAAGCCGCCTGGTTCAGATCCTCCTTACTCATATTCTGCAGGGACATCACCTTCGCCATTGCTTGCTCGGTTTCGCCTGCTGCGCCGTTGTAGGTCATGGCAAGGGCGAGAGTAATGCTCGCTGGCGAAAGAAACAGATTCTTCTCCCTGTCCGCTTTGCGCAGCTGGTGAAGCAGTGCGAAACCAAACTGGTTGTTTGCGTCTATCAGCCTCGGGTCCACCTTTCTGGTCGTTTCGGTTGCTTTATTGCCGGTGGTAGGTTGCGAGGGTTCGTTACCCACGCCGGTGGTCGGGACGTTACCGCACCCTGCCAGCACCAGGGCAAGCAGGGGCAGATACACATTAACCCGTTTCATGAGGCGCTCCTCCTTGTGTGGATTGCCTTGTGTTAGACGATAGACAGGGGACAAGGGTTATCGGCACATACACGGCAAGCTAAGTCTGTACTACCCTGTGATCACGATAGGCTGCCCCTGTTTGGCTCTAAGGCATTTCTAGCTTGAGATAGCTTGTCAGATAACCATCGCGCTGAGTCTACAAGACGTGGGCCAGGGCGACTAAAGAAGGAACTCCCATCAGCAATGAAAACATTGCCCCTCCTCACAGCTGGTAGCGTCTCCCAACCGCTCCGATTCTGCAATAAGCACATCTCCTGGAGAGTGCGCTGTACCGAGAACCCACAACAAGAGATGACTATCGCCTCAGGTTGCCAATCCACCACCTCTTGCCAGTGCATGCGCCGAGACGGCGTGCCAGCTTGACCATGTCCATCGATCCCTCCAGCTAAAGCAACGAGTTCCGGTATCCAGTGCCCGCAGGTGAAGAGAGGATCAATCCATTCCAAAAAGCTCACCCGCACAGGTGGCAAAAGACTGTTATCCGCCTGAATCTGCTTCAGCTGCTGATGGCAGATATCGACAAGTCTTCGCCCCCGTGCAGGCACTCCAGCTGCTTCGGCGACCGTCATGAAAGTGTCCATGACTTCGGCAAGGGTAGTTGGTTCCAGATTGATTACCTCTGGACGTGGATATAGGTGCTGCACTGCTTCTAATACGGTGCGATGAGAGACCGCACACACCGTACACAGCGCCTGCGTCAGGATAAGGTCGGGCTTGAGGTGTTGTAGCAGATCTACGTCTAGAGTGTAAAGGGTATCATGGGTGCGCAGGATCTCCGAAACCAACCTATCGACGTCACGACTGGGCAGTTGCGACGGAATTAGGCTCTTGGTGACGACAGGCTTATCCTGTACGGCAGGGGGATAATCGCACTCGTGGCTCCTGCCCACAAGGCTATCTCCAAGTCCGAGAGCGTATACTATCTCTGTTGCACTGGGCAAAAGCGAAACAATGCGCATCAGTCTATCCCTTCGGGCGCATCTGTGGGAAGAAGATGACGTCCTGAATGGAATCCGCGCCCAGGATGACCATCGCCATTCGGTCCATGCCGATGCCCAGTCCGCCAGTCGGGGGCATACCGTACTCCAGCGCGGTGACGAAATCCTCGTCGTAGGGGTGCGCCTCTTCGTCGCCCGCGGCGCGCATACGCATCTGCGCCTCGAATCGCTCGCGCTGGTCGTCGGGGTCATTTAACTCCGAGAAGGCGTTGGCGACCTCCTGGCAGGCGACGTATCCTTCGAACCGGCGCGTGAAGCGGGGGTCTTGAGGATGTTTCTTTGCCAGCGGCGAGGTCTCTATCGGGTAGTCGGTGACGAAAGTAGGCTCGATCAGGTTGGGTTGTACGAACCGCTCCAGCAGTTTCTCGATAATGCCTCCGACAGTGTGCTCGTTCTCGGTAGGCAAGCCTTTGCGCTCCATCGCCGCCTTCGCGCTTTCGAGGGTGGCGAACTCCTCCGGTTGGACGCCGGCGTAGTACTCAATCAGGTCCAGCAGGCGTCCACGCTTCCACGGAGGGGTCATATCTACCTTCTGACCGTTGTATTCGATGTAAGGCTCGCCGCGCACCTCGAGACACACATGGTAGAACAGCCGCTCCACTAGGTGCATGATGTCTTCCAGGTTGGCGTATGCCTGATAGAGTTCCAGCAGGGTGTATTCGGGGTTATGGCGGCGGTCCATGCCCTCGTTGCGGAACACGCGCCCGATTTCGTACACCTTCTCGATGTTGCCTACGATAAGGCGCTTAAGGTACAGCTCCAGCGAGATGCGCAGATGAAAATCCACGTCCAGCGCATTGTGGTGGGTGATGAACGGACGCGCCGCTGCACCTCCTGCCAGCGGTTGCAACACCGGCGTTTCCACTTCCAGAAAGCCCTCTTTATCCAGGAACCGGCGCGTTGCCTGCACGACACGGCACCGGTTCAGCAGTATCTGGCGCGACTCGCGGTTCACCAGAAGGTCCAGGTAGCGTCGGCGGTAGCGCAGTTCCACATCCTGCAAGCCGTACCAGTGCTGCTCGCCCTTCTCCTTACCGAAGGGGATGGGGCGCAAGGCTTTGGAGAGGATGGTGAATTCGCGCACGTGCACGGTGGTCTCTCCGGTTTTGGTACGGAACACCTCGCCCTGCACGCCGAGGAAATCACCCAGGTCCAACAGTTTGAGCAGACCGTAACGCTGTTCGCCCAGGTCGTCGGCGCGGAGATAGATTTGAATCTTATCGGAGCCGTCCTGCAGGTGCATGAAAGAGGCTTTGCCCATCAGGCGCATCGCCACGATACGCCCGGCAATGCGCACCGTTTTGCCTTCCAGCTCCTCGTAGTGGTTCAGTATGTCAGCGGCGAGATGGGTACGCTCGTATCGCTCCTCGCGATAGGGGTCTATGCCCATCTCGCGCAGCGCCTGCAGCTTCTCTCGCCGCCTCAATACCTGATCGTTCTCTTCGTGCGTCAGTTCCATCGGTCTGGTCTATTTCCGGATTTGTAGAATCTCGTACCGTACCTTGCCCGCCGGTATATTCGCCTCGACCACTTCGCCCACCCTGTGTCCAAGCAGCGCTTCACCGATGGGCGATTCGTGGGAGATACGGTCTTCATCGGGGTCCGCCTCGAAGGGGCTGACCATGCGGAACTCCCATTCTTCCCCCGTATCGATATCGCGCACGCGAACGTATGAACCGATGCTCACGTGCTCGGTCGAGATATCCTCGTCTTTCAGGATGACCGCCTGGCTCAGGATTTGACGCAGCTCCAGTATTCGCCCTTCGATGAGCGCTTGCTCGCTTTTGGCATCCTCATATTCCGCATTTTCCGTCAGCTCGCCAAAATCCTTCGCTTCGCGGATGCGGTCTGCCACCGCTTTGCGCTCCACCTTGCTCAGGTGCTCCAGCTCTTTCTCGATGCGTGCGTAACCCTCAGCGGTCAGCACGATCTCCTGTCCGTTCAAGGTGACTGCTTTCATCGGTGTCTGATGCTCCTTGTTGAACCTCTCATGCCCTCCTCGGCATGAGGCTCATGGTGATATACGTAAAAACGGACGCGCATTGCGCCCGCGTCGGGAAAGGTATATTCGGGTATGTCGCTGTTTCCCTCTGTTATTGTGCCATATTATACCAGTATTCCTGCTTGTTTCACAGGATACACACAGCAAGTTATCTTGACGAGGATATCGACGCAAAAGTTCCCAGCAGCGCCACGTGCAACCGCACCCCTCCCTGTTCGCAACGGAATCCGCCTCCTGCATGCCGAACATCTCCAATGAGAGAAGGGAGCCGCCATGTTTCACCGGATAAAACACGGGTTCCAGGTCGCCAGAAAAGCGTATCGCGGATGGCGCGAGCACGATGCCCCTTTACTCGCCGCTGCTATCGCCTTTTATGCGATGCTGTCGCTGTCGCCGTTACTGGTGGTGGCGGTAGCGGTGACGGCACTGGTGCTCGAGCCGGAGGTGGCGTCGCAGTACCTGATCAACGTGGTGGGGCAGGCTGTCAACGAGGAGAGCGCACGCTTCGCCCAGGAGGTCCTGCGCAATACCCAGCGTCCTGCCAGCACCTTTTCCGCTGCAGGTATCAGCCTGTTGCTGATGCTTTTCGGGGCGGCACGGCTCTTCCGGCAGCTCAAGGCAGCGGTCAATATCGTATGGGCTACCCGCCAACAAAGTCAGGGATTACGTGCGACCGTGCGTGAGCATCTGCTGGCGGTGGTGATGGTGCTGCTCGCGGCGACAGCGCTGGTGGTGTGGTTGGGAGTGGATGTGGTGCTTTCCGCGCTGTCCGCGCGGTGGAGGACGGTTTCGGCGGGGTGGCGGTGGCTGAACTTTGTTGCGGGATGGATGTTGTTAACGCTGCTTTTCGCGACCACCTACCGCCTTCTACCCGATGTGCAGTTACGCTGGCAGGACGTGTGGGCGGGTGCCGCCATCGGTGCATTTCTGTTCGCGTTGTGTAAGCTGGTGGTGGGCGTTTACCTGGGGTTGACAGGTGTGCAATCGGCATACGGTGCGGCGAGCGCAGCGGTGGTGCTTCTACTGTGGGCATACTTCTCCACACAGGCGTTCCTGTTCGGAGCGGAGTGGGCAAAAGTGGTATGGGAGGAGAGGCAGAAAACCACCTCCCTGCAATAGTGCCCATCCAGTGTCTCGTGTCGTTGCCACGCGCGCCGGAGGTCACGGATAAAAAACCCCCTGAGGAGGTTTGCTCCCCAGGGGATGATTATTCAAGGAACCGATTACTCATCCGGATAGACGCGGTTCGGCTCGCGGAACCAGATTTTGGCGTGTCCATCGCGGAAGCAGATGTTCACGGCGTAAACCGCGCCGAACGGTCCAGTCTGCGGGTCCATGTGCAGCGGCACATCTTCGCGGAACATCTGAATGCGCGCGGGATAGAGTGGCTTCATGTTCGGGTTCGAGCAGCTCGGGCTGCCCCATCCTTCGCCTAAGGGCGGGAACCATGCCTCCTGGTCAATGCGCACCTGCCCCGGCTGCTCCATAGTGCCTCCGATGCCTGTACACCCTGCCGTGTTCCAGAAGCGGTAGCTGGTGTAGAAGTGGTCATACTGGTTGTCCGGACGTGGTCCGATACCGCCGTAAGTGCTTCGGCAGATGTGCTGTCGCTTGTAGGCATCAGATGGGCAGTAGAAGATGTCGGTGTTCTTGATGTAAGGCAGCAGTGCCGCGATGTACTTGCGCGGACCCAGATCAGGGTCGGCGACGATCTCCGGGTCACACCACGGATTACCGGTGCAGCAACCTGTATTGTTACATATGGTGCACCCGGGGAAGTTGAAGCCGCGGCCGTTCAGGTGATACATGTATCCATCGTAGTCCTGAGCGTACTGCAGCATCGCCAAGCCCAACTGCTTCATGTTGCTGAGGCGGCTGGTCTGCCGCGCCTTCTCGCGGGCTCGCGCGAACACCGGGAACAGGATCGCTGCTAGTATCGCGATAATCGCGATAACAACGAGCAGCTCAATCAGGGTAAACGCCTTGCGTTGCCTGGGAGACTGCCTCCTTCCGAATGGTTATTCGCTTAAGTACTCCCATTATATACGAGGGGACCAAATTTGTCAAGCGGGTTACAGGAGATTCTCATCGTTTTGAGAAAAATGTTTCAGAGTGTCCCTGCCAGACACAGCCGACGTGCCCACTCCAGCAAGCAGGTGACGCAGGAAGCACCGGCGAATCAACGGCAGCGAAGATGATGTACACTCGCGTTCACTTTCAGGCAACCTGTCTGCTTCTCTTTCTACTACTTGCCGGTTGTGCCCGTTTTCCTGAAACGGGACAGGCTGTCAGCAAGCGGCTGGTGGTACAGTTTCGCGTCGCGGGGCAGGTGCGCCCCGATTATCACTACTTCATTCTCATTGACAACGACGGCGATTTTCTGGGCGTCAACGGCCCGGTGCCGCCGGTTGCACCTCCGTGGGGCGGTAACGGCTTCGCGACGGGTTCCTTTCAGTTCTTCATAGAGCATTACAGCGCGCTGCCGTTTAATGGATTTATGCTCTACAGGGTGCTGGACCCCGACCGCCTGCAGGTGTTTCAGCCGCTGGGACCACCCCTGGAAGCCACTGTCAGCGCAGACGGCAAGAGTGTGCGCGTGGTGATCGATTTCGGTAGTATTGCACGGGACGGGCAAGAGCCGGCGGATATCCGGGTCCTTCAAGTCAATATCATCGCCACCGACCGTACCCCCAAAGACCCCACGGACACCTCCTTAAAGATGTGGGATGCTCTGGGCGATTCGCGCCAGTTCCCGAACACCTACCTCACTATCCAGACCGACACCGACCGCGTTGTCCGCAACAGCGATACCAATCTGGAACCGGTCGGGGATGTGGTCGACGGCAACGACCCCGATTTAGACATTGTGGACTGGCAGATAGAGGTGCGGTCATAGACGAACACCCCTCTCCCGCAGCGTGGGAGAGGGGTAAAGGGTGAGGGCAGCTATAACTTCTGCCTTCCGCTTTCCGTCAGGCTATAGCGCCCTTCTTTCTCTTCGACCAGACCCGCCTGTGCCATCTCGCGCAGACCGCTACGCACCCTGAAGAGAGGAAGCCCTGTGGTGTGCGCAATCTCCTCGGGTGTTGCAGGCTCGCTGAGGGCTTCCAGTATCTTCCGTGCTGACGCGGTCAGCGTGCCGTCTGCGCTGATACATGCCATCGCCTACAGCTCCTTCTTGCACAGGTACCAGTCGGTGCACTCATATCCCGCTTTGACACGCTCCTCCGCTTCCTCTAATGTCGTGGGCGGAGGCACGATGACCTTATCGCCCGGCTTCCAGTTTGCGGGCGTGGCGACCTTGTACTTATCGGTGGTCTGCAGAGCATCGATCAACCGCAGAATCTCGTGCATGTTGCGCCCTGTGGTCAACGGGTAGTAAATCATCGCCCGCAGAATGCCGTCCGGGTCGATGACAAATACACAGCGCGAGGTCTCGGTCTTGCTCTCGCCGGGCATAATCATCCCGTACAGCGTAGCGACCTCTTTGTTCAGGTCGGCGATAATCGGGAAGGGGATCTCTACGCCTGTCTTCTCCTTGATGTTGCGCACCCATGCGATGTGTGAGTAAACGCTGTCGATACTCAAGCCCAGCAGGTCCACCCCGCGCTTCTGGAGCTCCGGGTAGATTTCTGTAAAGGCGATGAACTCGGTGGTACACACGGGGGTGAAATCAGCCGGATGCTAGAACAGAACGAGCCAGCGTCCACGGTAGTCGGACAATCGAATCTTCCCATGCGTGGTCACGGCTTCAAAATCGGGGGCAGGCTCGTTCAAGCGCGGCAAGCCAACGGGCTTCACGACTTCCGTCATTTCGGCCGACATCGCGCACCTCCTCCGTTGGATAGTCTATGGAACCACTAAACCCGCAACGATGCGGTGGTTCCATCCTTAAGGATACCGCAAAGCCATGCCATTTTGCAAACGCCTAACGCTTGCGCTGCTGTCGGCTCTTCAGGAACTCCTCTTCCGCCTTTTCGAGGTCTTTCAGCGTTTTGCGTTTGGGCACCTCAGTGGTGGAGGTGACGGATGCCTGCGCTTTCTGCTGAGGAGGCATCGGCTCTTTTGCCGAAGAGGCACGCGCCTTTGGCTCAACGGCAGCGGTGTCGGCGGCAGACCTGGAAACGGGGCGGGTTGTTGCGGCTTTGTTCTGCGGCTCGGTGGTTTTGGCGGTCGATGTCGCTCGGGTGCGTTTGCCTTCGGGTTGCAGGTCCTCCACGCGCACCAGTAACACGTAGTTCAGGTGAAACTCACGCTCCTCCGGCGTCAGGCGGGAGCGTGCCTCCTCCGAAAGGCTCTCGATCCATCGGTTCTTCATGCGCTCCTGCGCCTCGGTGTGGCGGGTCAGCACCGTCTCCGGCAGGCTGTCTAAGTCCACCTGCACCGCGGCGCGCCCGTCGCTGTACAGGCGGTAGATAGTGCCTCGCAAGCCACCCATGTAGGGGTAGTAAGCACGCTCTTTGGTGTCTTCGCTCGTCTGTTCGCGCGATACAATCCGCACGCGGTCGCCCTCTTTGAAGTTCGCCATGTTTCACCTTCCCCGTTACCGTGCTGCCGCCAGCGCGGAGTGCACGATAGAATGAAAAATCTTCAGACCGTCTTCAGAGCCTAAAATCGCCTCGCAGGCGCGTTCCGGATGGGGCATCATGCCCATGACGTTGAAATGCTCGTTGGCGATGCCAGCGATGTTCGCCAGCGAACCGTTGGGATTGCTCTCCTTCGTCAACGCGCCACTGCTATCGCAGTAGCGGAAGAGTATCTGGTTGTTCGCCTGCAGCTCCTGCAGGGTTTCGCGGTCGCACACGTAGCGCCCTTCCCCGTGTGCGATGGGGATGCGCAGCACTTCGCCCACCTGACACCGGTTGGTAAAGGGGGTATCGGCGTTCTCTACGCGCAGATAGACATGCTTGCAGACAAAGCGCAACCCTTCGTTGCGCACCAGCGCACCCGGCAACAGGTGCGCCTCGCACAGAATCTGGAAGCCGTTGCAGATGCCGATAACCAGTCCCCCCTGCCGGGCGAACTCTTCCACCGCCTGCATCACTGCCGAGAAGCGGGCAATCGCGCCGCACCGCAAATAGTCGCCGTACGAAAAGCCACCCGGCAGGATGACGCAATCCACGCCGTGCAGGTCGTTGTCCTGATGCCAGATATATTCCACCGGCTGTTGCAGTACATCACGGATGGCGTAGTAGGTGTCGGCATCGCAGTTCGAGCCGGGGAACACCACCACCCCGAATCTCATTCCAGCACCTCAATCTCATACAGCTCGGTGACCGGGTTTGCCAGCAGGCGGTCGCACATCTCTTTCACCTGTGCCTCCACCGGCTGCCCTTCGTCGGCAATGTCCAGCTCGATCACCTTGCCGATACGCACCTGATTCACGTTTTGATAGCCCAGGGCGTGCAGCGCATCCTGCACCGTCCTGCCCTGGGCGTCCAGCAAGGTGGGTTTCAGCGTGACGAGTACGCGCACTCTGGGCATCAAAGAAGTCCTCCACTTGCTAATTCTACCCCAGAGCGCGTCTTTCCTGCGCCGGCTACCCTTCCGTTGCCATCAGGGACGTGAGCGTCTGCACCAGTTCAGGCACAGAAGGCACCTTGCCCTGCACCACCAGCTTGTCGTCTACCACCAGCGCAGGCGTGCTGAGCGCTCGCACCTCCTGCATCCGCTTGATGGAGTGCTGCAGGTTGGTGATGTGTTCCACCTCCGCCTCGATGCCGAGTTGCTTGACTGCCTCCTTGGCGTTCTTTTCCAGCGTATGGCATCGCGGGCAACCCGAGCCCAGTACCTCTATCTTCATGTCTTCACCTCCTTGTTTTTGAGAAGTTTATCGCCATACCAGACTGCCTGCCGCCCAGCCGACGATTGTGCCCAGCACAATCAGCGTGACCACATATACCGCTGACTTGCGCGCGCCAAACACCCGCGCGATGGCAATCCAGTTGGGCAGGCTCAGCCCCGGTCCCGTCAGCAACAGCGCGAGAGCGGGTCCCTTACCCATACCCAGCTGCATGAGCTTGTGCACGAAAGGCGCTTCGGTCATGGTGGCGAAGTAGCTGATGGCACCCACCAGAGTCGCGATGAACGACGCCCGCAGGCTGTTTCCGCCCACCAGTCGCTCCACCAGCGACTGCGGCAACAGCGCACCGATAACGCCCACGATGAACACGCCTACCAGCAACAGCGGCAGGATGATGCGTACGAACCACCACGTCTCGCCCAGCCAGTGGCGGATTTCCTCCGATGTCTTGGTGCGCCAGGCATACAACGCGACGATGACCATGCCTGCCGCCCAGACCACCACCTTCTGCCAGTAGGGGCCGGTGCGGATGACGTAGTTGGGCGCGAGCAGGTCGCTCACGATGAGCAGCAACAGCACGATGTCGCGCCATCGCACGTGCGCGGTGGGGTCTGTGGCTGGTCCTGCATTCGCTGACTGCGCCTCTACCAGCCGCTGCATCTCCTCGTGGCGGAAGGCGAAGGTCATCACGCTGCCCACCACCACCGCCATCAGGAACGCGCTGATAATGCGCACCACTGCCATGTCCCAGCCGATAATCGCGCCGGTGTAGGTTAGCGCCAGTACGTTGGTGGCTGGAGCCACCCACAGGATGATAAACGCCGCGCCGAGGCTCGCGCCAGCGAAGTACACACCTGCCGAGACCGGGATGACGGTGCAGGAACACGCCGCCACGAAAAAGCTGGCAAACGCCGCGCTGATGTAGGTGACGATTCGATGCGTGGCGATGCCCAGATAGCGCAATACCGCCTCCTTCGGTACGAACGCCACCATCCCGCCAGCCAGCAGGAAAGCCGGAATCAGGCAGGTCAGGATGTGGTAAGCCACGTAATCCTGCAAGGCTAAGAGGCCGCCCTTGAGCGCTTCTACAATCATGTCTCACCTCCCGTGCGAGAGTGGCACCTCTGCCGCGGTATCACGCTGCCTGCGCGACCTGTTGTACCGCCTCTTTCAGACGGGTAATAACCCCCTCGTTATTGGTGTTGCGGATGTCCACCGGAATGAAGCGACGCTCATCGAAGCCGGTCTCCCGCAACAACTTTTTGAACAGCTTGACCTGCGCTTCAGGTGCACACGCGCCAACTACCACGTAGGTCTCATCGCCGGCGTTCCGAAGCACCTCCCGGAGCACGGCGTTGCCGCCCTGCCCACACAGCTGCGCGTTTAACACGGCATACGTGGCGTCCAGCTCGGACTCGATCTCAAACAGCAGGGTGTCCATGTCCGTCTCCTTAAAGGAGGGACACAGCCCCTTGCAGTTGCAGAGCACGATTTTGACTTCCATTGTTCTTTCCTCCTCAGTGTATCAAGGTGTAGATTTTGTACAGGGTCATCACCACGATGAGCACTCCAAACAGTTGCTTTAGCCGCTGGTTGGGCACATACGAACTGGTGACTTTTGCTCCCAGGTACGAGAAAACGATACCGACCACGATGCACCACACGGTGATATGCATGTCCCACTGCGCGGTAGACAGATGCGGTATCAGCGCAGAGAACGAAGGTGGCGTCACCGCGAAGGCATTGATGCCTGCCGCCATCTTCGGCTCGAAGCCCACCAGTATCAGCGTGGGCATCAGCAGGAAGCCAGGTCCTACCCCCAGCAGACCGCTCAGGATAGAGATGGGCACTGCCAGTACCAGCGCCAGCGGGAAGTTGGGCACCTGTGTGCCTTCTCCTTTTACCGGTTTGAACAGGCGGTACGCGAGATAGGCGACCGCGAAGAAGTAGATAATCCAGATGGTTTTCTGGGGGATACGCTGTGCCAGTACCGCGCCAATGGGTGCACTGACGGTGGTTACCACTGCCAGGGTGAACGCCTTCTTCCAGTCGATGTATCCCGAACGGGCGAAGCCGAGGGTCGCGAACAGCGCAGTAACCCCGTTCAGCGTCAGGCTGAGCGGCTGCACCTCGTGCACCAGGCTGTTCATGAACAGCCCCAGAAATGGGATGGCGGCGAAAGCCACTCCCAGCCCCAGCATCCCCGACACGAAAGAGAGGACGCTCAAGCCCACCACAATAATCACGTCACGCGACATGGTTGCCTCCGGTTACACCGCTACTTACCACCAGCGGAAGATAGCAGACCCTGAAAGATAGATGCCCAATCCTATCAGCAGCACACCCGTTCCCACGCGAAACACTTTTTCCATCTGCGATAGTCGGTTCAGCCATGCTCCGGCGGCATTCGCGCCTCTCGCCAGTGCGACGGCGATGGCAACGACCGGTACCGCTGTGCCGATGCCGTAAATCAGCGGGTAAGGCAGATAAAAACCGCTTTTCACACAGAGAGGGATCAGCGCACCGAAGTACAGCGCTGCGGATACCGGACAGAACGACAGCGCAAACACAAAACCCAGCGCCATCGCTGCGAACCAACCCCAGTGCTGGGCACGCTCCGCCGTCCACAAGCCCAGCCGGTTCGTCGGAACGGGAAGGGGAACCAAATCCAGCAATATCGCCCCGACGACTACCAGCAACGGACCCAGCAGCCTGTGCAGATGATGCTGCAGGAAGTAGGAGGTTGCCGGGATTGCCAGCAGCCCCGAAACCACAGCGACAGCAATCAGCAAATAGGCTAAGGCGCGTCCCAGTGTGTAAAACAATCCGGATACAACCACTGCGCCGGGGCGCCCTACCTCGCGTGAAACAAACCCCAGCCCAGCCAGATTCGTTGCCAGAGGACAGGGGCTGATAGAGGTCAACAGCCCCAGCCACAAGGAAGTAACCAGCGGTATGGACTGCCAATCACCCATTTTGCCCGGTCGCCCCAACAAAGGATGCTATCTCCTGCGCGATGTATTCCTGCAGACCCTCCAGCGAGGTCTGCTGCCATATCCCTTCCATGTTCTTGTGGCGCACCTCTTTACCGTCCTGATACTCTACCAGCACCAGTGACTTTGAGTAGAGCTGGTAGTCGCCGATAAAGTGGCGGTTTTGCGGGTTCTCCACATCCACAGGGCGAAATTGCAGCAGACCTTTGTCCACCAGGTTTTTGAACTGCGCATTGACTACCTGGCGTGCGACTTTCTCGATAGCAAGACAGGATGCGCAACGGAAGGTGGTATGAAAGTAGTAAAGCACCACATACCTGCCCTGAGCGGGTATCTGCGGGCTGACTGCTTGTGCACTGGCTGTAGAGGTCTGTTTTTCGTTTTCGGAGGAAACGGGCATGTCCTGGTCGCTGATTGCGCGGAGAAGCACGAGTGCAGCAAATAACAACAATGCCGCGCCGATGAGCTTTTTCGTGTTCATATCTGTGCCTCTCTTTATCGTGATACTATCATATTGCTATTTGACGATTTAATTGTATCACAGAAATTGGAAATTATCCAGTTTTTGCAGTATAATGGGATTGGGATGAGAGAAGTGGACAGTCTTTCGTACATGGAAAAACTGCTCAAGGCTCTGGCGGATGCGAATCGCCTGCGCATTTTGGCGGCAGTGCAGGACGGTGCGTTGTGCGTGTGCCAGCTCATGGGCATTCTGGGGCTGAGCCAGTCCACCGTCAGCAAACACCTGTCGGTGCTGAAGGAGGCGGGGCTGCTGGTGGAGGAGCCGCGTGGTAAACGCAGCTTCTACTCGCTACCGGCGCAGTATCCCTCCCCGTTCGTCTCCGCCATGATGAGCGCTGTTTTACAGGAGCTGAGGGCGCATCCCGCCACCGAAGAAGACCGCCGCCTTGCCGAGTTCATGCGCGAGTTGCGCATCGAAACGGTCGAAGCCGCACGGAACGTCCGCAAGAAGCGCAGGATGTTGCGGTTGTTGTAGCGCCTACCCCCGTCCGATGGCGATTGCTTCCTGCAGCAAGCCTTCGTCCATTGGATGCTGCAGCAAGTCGACATTACGCCGCAGGTTCTCCGCCCGCCGCGTGCCGACAAGCACCGCGCTGATGCCCGGATGGCGATGCAGGAAGTGCAGGGCAAGCGCGTGTAGCAGTTCCGCGTCGCCGTTGCACAGTTCCAGCAGCTTCTGCACCTTCGGGGGGCGTTGCTCAGGCGGCACAGTCAACGCGCGTGAAGTAAGCCATCCCGCTGCCAGTCCACTGCGGATAAGCACGCCGATGCCTTTCTCGTGCGCGCGGGTAATGAGGTCGTGAGCGCTCTGGTCCAGCAGGCTGTACCCAATTTGCAACACCTGAAAATCGCCCGATTCGATACATCTCTCCAGCACGTCCATGCCCGGCGATGCTCCCAGGAAGCGTATTTTGCCCGCCTCCTGTGCCTCGCGCATGGCACGCAGCGTTTCGCCTTCGTCCAGCACCTTTTGGGACTCGGGACCGAAGTGAATCTGCATCACGTCTATCACGTCGGTGCGCAACAGGCGCAGGCTGAGGTCTATCGAATCCCGAACCGCCTGATAGGAGAAGTCGTAGTAGGTACGGGGGTCATCGCTGTGCTCACCACATTTGCTGCAGAGCACATATTCTGCACGGCGGTGCGAGATATATTTCCCGATGCGTGCTTCGCTCTCGTGATAAGCGCGGGCGGTATCGATCAGGTTAATGCCCATGTCCAGCACAGCGTTGAGCGTTTTGCCCGCCTCTTCCTCCGCGGGGCGGCGGCGTTGCTCCGCGTCGCCCAGACCCCAATCGCGCCCTATCTCCAGCGCGCCGAAGCCGATGAACGTCACCTGTAAACCTGTGTTTCCCAGAGCGCGTTTCTCCAGCATGTCGTTTGTCCTCCTCTATGATGCGGGCGGCAGGATGCGCACCCGCCTGCCCTCGATGCGCAACCGTCCCTGCGCGAACAGCTTCACCGCCTGCACGTATGCCTGATGTTCCTGCGCCAGCACGCGCGCGGCAAGCGTCTCCCACGTGTCCTCTTCCTCTACCGGCACGCACCGCTGCACGATAATCGGTCCGGTATCATAATGCTCGTCCACAAAATGCACCGTACATCCCGAAACCTTCATGCCCGACTCCAGCACCGCCCGGTGCACATGCTCGCCATACATACCCTTGCCGCCGAAGAGGGGCAACAGCGCGGGATGGATGTTCATCACCCTGCCCGCGTATGCCTGCACCACCGGTGTGGGCAGCAGTCGCATATAGCCCGCGAGGCACACCAGGTCTACCTTTGCCTCGTCCAGAGCGTGCAGCAATCGGTGCGCGTACTCCTCTTCGGTGAGGTTGCGGGGAGAGATGACGCGCGTGGGGACACCCTTCCCGGTAGCGCGTTGCAGGGCGGGGGCTTGGCGGCGCGTGCCGATGACCAGCACCACCTGCCCATCGACCTCACCGCGCTGGCAGGCATCGATAATCGCCGCCATGTTGGAGCCGCGCCCATGCCCCGAAACGAGGATGGCAATGCGGATGGACATCAGTCACCCTCCCAGATGGCAATCGCGATGGCAAAGGTCGGCTCGTGCGCGATGCTGACGTGCATCCGTCCACCACCGGCGCGCTCCGCCGCCTCGCCGTACAGGTTCACGTAAGGCTGTCCCGAGGGATGGTTCAGTATCTCCATATCGCGCCAGGGCACTTTGTGCCCCAGTGCCTTGATGATGGCTTCTTTCGCGGCGAAGCGACCGGCAAGATGCAGAAGGAAGCTTTTTTTGCCCTGCTGGCAGTAGGCGTATTCGGCATCGGTGAGGATACGATGTGCAAAGCGTGGGTGTCGCTCGCACACTTCCGCGATGCGCTGAAGTGCCACGATGTCGGTACCCACGCCCTTTACCCGTCCGCTGATGTGCAACATTGCTCACGGTTTACGCGGAGAGATAACCACGCGCCGCTCCGGCTCCTCACCCTCGCTGTAGGTATACACGTCGGGGTCGTTCATCAGCGTCTGATGGATGACGCGGCGCTCGATCGCGTTGAGCGGGTCCAGCACCGCCTCTTCGCCACGCTCCTTCACCTGCTTCGCCACCTCCAGAGCCATCCGCCTCAATTTCTCCGCCCGCTGTTTGCGATAGTCGCCCACGTCCAGCAGCACGCGGGTGGTCTTATCATAGCGCTTGTTGATGATGATGTTCAGAATGTATTGCAGGGCGTCCAATTGGGGTCCGGCGAACCGCTGGGCATCCCGTCCGACCAGCTCCAGCTCCACATACGAGTCGTAGCTATCCCGCTTGATGGCTTTCACCGCCAGTCCGCTGGCTCGCAACGCGGCGTTGACCACTGCCATCACTTTTCGTTCGGACTCTTCGGACGGAGCCTGTTTGAGTGCGGTTTTCAGCGTCGCCCGAACGCGCGCCGGTGTAAAGCCCAGCACCCCGAAAATCCCGCGGGAGCCTTCATCCAGGATTTCCCACTCGACCTGCTCATCGGTCGCCTGAAGCATCTGTAAGGCTTTTTCCTTCGCCTCTTCGACGGTGCGTCCCGTCGCTTCCACGCTCTGCACGGGTGCGTTTTCGGTCATTGACTGCACCATCCTCCTTTCCCTCCTTGTTTACTTTCTGCGGCGCGGCTTGCGCGTGTGATGATTTTTGCCGGGATTGCTGCTGGCGGCGGCGGGCGCCGGTTCAGGGGGAGTCGCAACCGCTTCGGCAGGCGCGGCGGCCTCCGGTTCGGGCTTCATGTAATGCAGCTGCTGAGCCGTCATCAAGATATTGGATAAAAGCCAGTAAAGGACAAAAGCCGACGGAAAGTGCCACGTGTACATCATGTACAACATGAACACAGTCATGAACAGGGACATCATCTTCATCTGTTCCGCCTGCGCCGGGTCGCTCACCGGGGTCAGCCGCTGGGTGATGTACAGGCTGATGGCATAAAGTAGCAGCAGCGGCAGGTCGTGCTGTCCCAGGTTCGCGCCCACGATGCCCGGAAACCTCTCCGCCAACGATGGGTTAATCCACAGGAAGAACCCCTTGCTGAACTGATACTCGTACATGCGGATGGTGTAGTACAGGTAAATCAGGATGGGCATCTGTATCAGCATGGGCAAACAGCCAGCAGCAGGATTTACCTTGTGCTGCTTGTACAGCTCCATGATTTTTTCGTTGAGCTCTTGCCCCTTGTAGCGTTCGCGCAGCCGCCTGACCTCTGGCTCCAGTTTCTTCATCTCGCGGAACGATCGGAACCACGCCAGCCGCAACGGGGTCAGCAGCGCCATCACAATCAGCGTGAACAGCACAATCGCCACCCAGTAGCTCAACCACGGCTGCCTGCCGGTCAGCGCGACCAGAATATCCCAGAAGCGATAGGCGGGGTGGTTGCGGTTGCGCTCGTCGATGCGGCGCAGGATGGCGTCCAGCCGCTGTTTGCCTTCCCCTTTGGCGACCGCCGAGCCGCGGAACTCGTTCTCCACCCGACGATACGCCTCAAGGGCTTTTTGTTCCAGATTGTTGCGTTCTTTCTCGTCGGTGGTTTTCTGCATCCGCAGTTCGTACAGTTCGCCGATGCGCAGGGTGGCTTCGGCGGCGATTTCGCCGGTGCGGTACTGCTTGATCAGCTCCTCATAGATTTTGAGGGCATCATCGAAGCGGTCCATCTTGCGCATGTACATGGCAGCCAGGCGCAGTTGCGCTTCCGCTGCCAGAGGGCTCGAGCCAGCTAGTTGGATTGCTTGCTGGTAAAGCTTTTCCGCTTCGGGAAACTTCCCTTGCACCTCTTCCTGTTGTGCCTTTAGAAGTACGGCGTCGGGTGATGGTTGCGAGGTTTGTGCCAGAACCGGCACCGCGAGCCACGACAGCAGAAGTAATAGTGCGAGCGATAACGTTCTCAACGGAACTGACCTCTCCTGTAAGAGCTATTTTTTACCGGAAGCCCTCCGTGGTGAAAGACACCTCCGGTATGACGAAAGTTCGATTGCCTGTTTCAGCCTGCCCCCGTTACCTGCGCGTTCCGTGCTGGCGTGGAGGCACTGGGTCGTATCCGCCGGGCGAGAAAGGATGACAACGCAGGATACGCCGTACCCCCAGCCACAACCCGCGTATCACACCGTGTTCGAGTATCGCCTGTGCGGTATATTCCGAACAGGTCGGGGTGAAGCGGCACACAGGCGGAGTGAAGCGCGACACACGTTGATACAGTCGAATGACGCCGACTAAAGCCCTTTGCCACCATGTAGGGCGTGGCGCAGTCATGGCTCCGCGCTCTCTTTCCAGACCTTCGCGCTGCGAAACAGGTTCTGCATCTCCCGCAGCAGCTGACGATAGTCTGCTTCACCGGCGTTTTTGCGGGCAACGAACACCGCGTCGAAACCATCTATCAGACCGGGCAGGCACTCCCGACACGCTGCACGCAGACGCCTTTTAACCCGGTTGCGCACCACCGCTTTCCCGACCTTCTTGCCCACCACAAAGCCGAATCTGCGCCCGCCTGGCTGCGGGCGCACGTACAGCACTAAATGCGCCTGAGCGTACGCCTTGCCCTCATTATAGCACGCAAGAAAATCCTTGCGTCGGCGAAGACGCTCACGGCGGGGAAGCACAGGCTTTCCTCAGTTAAGAGTGTTCCGGACCGAAATGGCGGCAGGTATCCGATACCGTCAGCCGATGACGACCTTTCAAACGGCGCCGCTTCAGCACGTTGCGCCCGTCTTTCGTGCGCATCCGGGCACGAAAACCGTGCACCTTGCGCCGATGACGATTATTCGGTTGATAGGTACGTTTCATGCCTATTGCGTTCCTCCGTCAACAGGGAATTATATCACAAACGGCTTCCCTCGCGCAAGCGCAGCCAGTACTCGCGGTTGCCCTCCTCTCCTGCCACCGGGCATTCGAAGGCATCAAGCACTAGCCAGCCCTGCCCCCGACACCAGACGACAAAATCCTGCAGGATTCGCTCCCGTGCCTGCGCCGAGCGCATCACCCCCTTCTTCGTGAGATGTGGCGCTTCAAACTGCGGTTTCAGCAGCGCCCATACCTCGCCGCCCTCATGCAGCCAGCGAAACAATCCGGGCATTACCTCTTTCAGGGAAACGAAGGAAACATCCACGACAACCAGATTCACCCGCTCCGGCAGTGCGCGGAGAATGCGGGCATCCGTGTCTTCGAGCGACACCACACGAGGGTCTTCCCGAAGGCGAGGGTGCAGCTGTCCGTGACCCGCTTCGATGGCGTAAACCTTCGCCGCGCCATGTTGTAGCAGGCAATCGGTGAAACCTCCGGTACACGCACCGACATCCGCACAGACCATCCCCTGCAGCGACACACTCCACCGCCGAAGCGCAGCTTCCAGTTTTTCGCCACCGCGCCCCACATACCTCGGCTGACGAAGCAGCGTAACTGTACTCCCGGAATGCACCGGGGCGGCGGGCCTCGTGACCGCTTTGCCGTCTACCAGCACCTCACCCGCACGAATCAGCTCCTGCGCCTTTTCACGGCTTTCTACCAGTCCCTGTTCCACCAGCAGCCTGTCCAGCCGCATGGGTGCTACTCGGCGTGGAAGGTGGCGTTCACCTGTACGTATGCGCGAAGTGACTGCCACTTGATGCCGCCCGGCGTGAAGGAGGGGCTAATATGCAGCTCGGGACTGCCCGGCTCTTTCACGTCCAGCCGCGCCATTTTTACCCGGCTCTTACCCATCTGCCTCGCGGCGGCTTCCGCCATCTTACGCGCCTTCGCCACGCCATCCTGCACCGCCTGCCGCTTCAGACGCTCCATATCCTGCACGCGGAACTCCACCAGCACTTCCTGATAGACCGGCGCACTACCGATGCCGCCGAAGCCACCGCGGTAGCCTCCCTGGCTGGTGATGCCCTGTCGGGAAGTATATTCGCTCAGCGCATCCAGTATCCGAAACAGCGTGTCCAGCCTGTCTTCACTGATGGGCATCCGCAAGCTGTAACTGAAAGACGCCTCGAAGCGCCTTTGCTGGTGCGCGCCTGTGTCTTCACCCGGGCTGGATGTGATGCCCGGCATCGAGGGCACAACTTCCGACACCTCCTCTTTCAGCATGTCCCTGCCGATGCCCAGCGGAGCCAGCCTTGCCGCAACCTGCTGAAAGAGACGGCGCACCGCCTGACGCGCCTCCACGGAGGTCTCTCCCTGCCCCCTCAGTGTGAAATACACGACCACACGGTCGGGCAGTACCTGCGCCTCTCCCACAGCCGACACCGAGATGGGCGTACCTGGCTGCGATAGCGATGGCTTCTGAGCGATGCCAATCAGGAGGGCGATAAGCAACGTGTAGATGATAGGGGTTCTCATCGTTTGGCTCCTTCCTCCTTGTCTACGAGTAATGCTTTGCTTGAAGACACACATTCCTCGCCGCACCACTATAGCACAAATCCGGCAGGTACTTCAAGATAACCGCACGGTAAGTCATGTCCTTCAGGTGAGACGGAAAAACGGCCTGGGCGCGTTCGCCAGTTGCCCCGACATCAGCATTTGATGGCGATCGGGGTACAATAGTAACGGGTTGATATGCCAGAAGGAACAGGAAAACCAGCTTCGACGTCGAAAAGGTATCTGCTCCATTCAGGTGTGAGCAAGGAGGAGACGGATGAGACCGACGGAGCGCTCCGCCGGACAAACCAACGAAGCCAGGGGGCTGCTGCGGCAGGCTCAGGAACTGGCGCAACAGGGTGACTATACGGCTGCCCTCGCGATGATTCAACGCGCGATGCAGAGCGGGGCGGATGAATATACCTGCTATATGCATATCGCCGCGCTGGAGTGGCAACGCCAGCGAACGGATGCGGCGATGCTGGCACTGCAACACGCCATCGAACTGCAACCGCACCGCACCGACGCCCGCGAGAAGATGGCGGAACTGTACCTGGAGGCGGGTGAGGTGGACGCTGCTATTGAACAAGCCTCACAGGTTCTCCGCCGCGACCCGGATAACGTCACCGTGCGCCCACTGCTGGTCGCGGCGCATCTGGAAAAGGGTGACTGGGAGTCCGCCCTGCGCGTGCTGGACGACCTGATTGCGCGCGCTCCTAACGAGCCCATCTATCATTTCCATCAGGCACAGGTGTTTCAGGAGCTGGGGCAATGGGGGCTTGCGCTTATCGCCTATGACCGCGTGGTGGAAATCGGCACCGACCGCGAGCTGGCTGAGCGCGCTGCGGAAGCGATAGCCATGCTCGACCGCATCCAGATTGACCATATCCTGACCCTCGTGCTGGAAGACCCGCAGTTCCGGCGACAGATTCAGGAAGACCTTGAAGGCGCGCTGATAGACCGCCAGTTCGCACTGAGCCGGACGGGCATGACCGCGCTGCGCATCATTCTGAGCCAGATGCAGGATAACAATCTTCCATGGAAACCGGTGCTGTACCACTGAACCACGTTCACCGACTCCGGCAAATCGTTCGTCAGCGCACTGTCGTCATGGGGATACTCAATGTAACTCCCGACTCGTTCTACGACGGCGGACGGTATGCGCAGGTGGAAGCGGCGGTACAGCGCGCTCTGCAAATGGTGGAAGAGGGAGCCGATGTGCTGGATATCGGCGGCGAGAGCACCCGTCCGGGTAGCCTGCCGGTTCCCGAAGAGGAAGAGCTGCGGCGGGTGCTGCCGGTGATCCAAGCGGTGCACGAGCGAACGGACGTACCCATCTCGATAGATACCACTAAGTCGCGCGTTGCCGAGCGGGCGTTGCAGGCAGGGGCGTGCATGGTGAACGACATCTCCGGTCTCGGTTTTGACCCACGCATGGCGGAGGTAGTCGCGAGGCACGGCGCGCTGTGCTGCATCATGCACATTCAGGGCACGCCGCAAACCATGCAACAGAACCCGCAATATGAAGATGTGGTGCGCGACATCAGCCGCTATTTCGAAGAGCGTCTCGCTCTGGCGGAACAGGCAGGCATCCCGCGCGAGAACATCTGGCTGGACCCGGGCATCGGCTTTGGCAAAACGGTGGAACACAACCTCGAAATCCTGCGCCGCCTGCGCGAGTTCACTGCTTTGGGCTTGCCCATCCTCATCGGCACCTCGCGCAAGTCGTTCATCGGCAAGATTCTGGGTGACCTGCCCCCCGAAGAGCGACTGGAGGGCACGGCGGCAACGGTGGCTATCGCCATTATGAACGGCGCGAACGCTGTGCGCGTGCACGATGTGCGAGAGATGGTGCGCGTGGCGCGAATGACCGACGCGGTGTGCCGGCGTATGTAGAGACGACGTGTGCGTTGTCTCTACCGACGTCGTGCCAGCACGTGTTGGTACCCCTCCAGATGCGCCTTATCCCAGCAGGCGATGAGCGCGCTTTGCAGCCTTCCCTCGTTGCGCTGAATCGCCTCCAGGATGGCGTGGGCGCATTCCTCGGGGTTCCATCCGACCAGCTGGTCGGTGAAGTCCGGGAAAATCACGCGGCGCGCCCCAAGCTCTTCGCACCTTTTGATTGCGCTGTCCAGCGCGGCTGCCAGCAGTTCCGGCGTGGCAATCAGCTGTTCGTCCAGCGGGTTGGCGTGCACGATGTAACGTACACGCAGCATCCCTCCGCCGGTGTGTATTGCCTCTCCCGGCGGCAGGGGAGCGTAACGACGGGCCTCATCTTCCACCATGTCACCCGCCTCGTCGCGCACGCGCTTGCTCACCCGCGCTCCCATCCACAACAGCCGATTGGAGAGCAGTATCAACGCATCCGCTCTCAGGCTGCGCAGGTAGAGAACGTGGTACAGCTCCACAGTGCATTGTCCCACACGCTCGCGCAAGACAGGCTTTGGCGAGAAACCGAACAGCATCTGCCACCTCCTTATAGCCAGTCAGAAAGGCGTTCAAAGACCGCCTCGGTGGTGTAGGCGTCGATGCGCCGCCAGCGTGTGTCCGCCAGAGACTGACGCTCTGCGTCTTCCAGCCGCTTGTAGTGAAGGCGTACGGTAACGGGGCTTTGCACCCGGAAAGGTTGCATCTCGGATAATCGTGCTACCGCCCGCGTCACCCCTTCATATATTTCCTTCTCTACTTGTTTGGGGTGCTTGCTCAGCGCAGCGTTCCAGCCAAAGCTCTGTTTGGTCACCACAGTCTCTACCCAGGGCAAAAACCGCTTCGCCTCGGCAACGCATTTGTCGTCGCTGCTGACGAAGATGACCGGCACACCCGTCTCGCCTGCGACTGCCGCATCGATCTCTACTTCGCCCATCTGCACTCCGTTGACTTCTATCCACTGGTAGGTTTTGGAGCTGTAGGAATGCGCCAGCACTGCGTTTGGCGTGTTGTCCATCGCGTGGTAGCCGATAAACAGCACACCGTCGAAACTCTCGTCCACACCCGGGTAACGGCGTCCAAACCCCACGCCCAGCGCAATCTCCACGCGCTCGTCCAGCTGGTCGTAATCGAGGTTGACACCGCCGCCATGGCTGTCGGAGACGATGACCCGCTCTGCACCCGCATCGAAGAGAGCACGTGCTGCCGCGTTCGCCTCGCGCACGGCTTGCTGGCAGGCAAAGGCATAGTTGCGCGAATCGGTCAGCGTGCCCCCGGGTGCACCTACCACACAGGCTAATCCCTCACAGTCTACCGATACAAAGAAGCGCATCCACCCCTCCTGCAGGATAGTGACTGAACTGCTCGAGTCTATTCGGCACAGGGCGAAGAAGAACCCTGCCTGAAGTGCTGCCTGCAAAGGCAGAGTTCAACCAGAACGGAGGAACCAACGATGCTTGTTATCAAGAAAATCCCGTGGTATCCCCTGGCGCTGATGCTGGGCGCAATGTACGTCGTGGTTGGGATTGTGGTCGGAGCCATTTTCCTGTTGGTCAGCGTGGCTCAAGGCGAGAGGCTAGCGTATGGAGTGCTGTTTTTGCTTATCTCGCCCATTTTTTACGGGGCGCTTGGTTTTATCGGCGGCGCAATCCTTGCTGCTTTGTACAACCTGCTGGCGCCGCGCATTGGCGGCATTCGTCTGGAGGTGGAACAAACAGGTCCTTGATCCCTGCAAGGAGTCACCCAGCATAAAGACGGGAGGCGTCTTCCAGACCATACATTACCCGAAGGGCGAGGCTCCTGCCGAGCCGTTGCGAAAGGGTTCGGCTTACCGAAAGGTTCGCCCTCCAGATAGCACATTCGATGCCTGCAGATTGCCTTTTCGTTGTCGAGAGCCGCGGGCTGAAGCCCGCTGCTGCCATGAAAGGATTTATCGAACGCCCCTGCGGTGGGATTGCTTTTGTTTCATGCAGGACTCGTCACCTGTACCGAGTATATCAGTGGACGTAACACCACCAACAGGAGAACAACCATGCCCCAACCAGATATCTGTAAGGAGTTCATGATTTCGTTCTGGTGCGCGCCGCCCGCCGAGGAAACGAACCTGCAGCGCTATCGTGAAATCGCAGAGTGTGGCTTCAACGTGGTGCTCCCACCGTGCGGCGCGTGGAGTGTGGAACTGAATCGCCAGATATTGGACCTGTGCCAGAAAACCGGTCTGAAAGCGATTGTGGGCGACGGCAGGATACTCGCAAAGCAGCCTGATGACCCCGACTTTGCCCGCAACCTCGATGCCGTCATTGCCGACTATGCCCACCACCCCGCGCTCGGCGGCTATTTCCTCGTCGATGAACCCAGCGCCTCTGCCTTTCCTTTGCTGGGTGCGGTCAACCGGTACCTGTTGCAGAAGGACCCGAAGCGCCTGCCTTACGTCAATCTCTTCCCGAACTATGCGAACGAGCAGCAGCTGGGCACAAAGACCTACGACGAACACGTTTCCCGATACATCAAGGAGGTTCAGCCCGCGCTGGTGAGCTGGGACCACTATGCGCTTTTCGAAAGTGGTGAGCGCGACATCTACTTCGAAAACCTGGAGATTGTGCGCAGGCATTGCCTGCAGGCGAAGGTGCCCTTTGTGCAAATCGTTCTGACGGTGCCACACGGTCCGTATCGCGACCCCGACGAAGCCGACCTGCGCTGGCAGGCGTACACCACTCTGGCATATGGCGCAAGGGGTATCCTCTGGTTCACCTACTGGACGCCCCACGACCCGCAATGGCGTTTCCGCAATGCAATTATCAACGAGAAGGGCACACCTTCCACCAAGTACACCATCCTGAAAGACCTGCACGCGCGCATTCGTAGTCTCGCCCGCACGCAGATGCGCTTGCGAAGCATGGGGGTTTACCACACGCCACCTCTGCCAAAGGGCACAGTGCCTCTGGACGGCGACGCGCCAGTCACAGAATGCGACACGGAGGACATATTGCTTGGCTGGCTGCGCGATGGACGGCGCAGGGACTACCTGTGGGTGGTGAACCGCTCGCTCCGGCAGGGTCGTCGCACGACTTTACGCCTGCGTGCTTCCGTACGCGAGCCAGCGGAGGTGAATCAGAGTGACGGGCTGATACAGCCTGTTCCTTACGATGCCTCCAGACGATGCCTGCAGATATCTTTGCTGCCCGGGGAGGGAAGACTGTTCGTGCTGGCGTGACCGCAACAGGGGTTGCGAGCCGCGAGGCAGCAAAGCCCCTGCCTTCGGGCAGGGGCTTGCGTTCCCAACCCGAGCCCGTTACCCGGGTGCGCTTGGATACACCCTTACATGGACTGCAGCAGTTCCAGCATCTCACGGTCCAGCTTGTGCCCGCGCCAGTCTTCGTAGCGCACATCGGCACGTCCGCTGTCCACAGGACCGAAGGAGCCGTAAAAGTTCCACAGTGCCCAGCCCCAGCCCGCCTCCTTCCAGAGGCTGAGCAGGTCGCGCATCCAGGCAATCACCACCTTGTGCGGCGTCTGGTTATGCGCGCCGAACTCGCCCACCATCACGCCCACGCCTTTCTTTTCCAGCTCTTTCCACGGCTTGTAGATGCGCTCCCAGATGGTCTGCTTGTCCCAAACGGTGTTGCCCTCGCGCCAGGGGTGAGTGGGTTCGGGCCATTTGTCGGAGCCCTGTACCCAGCTCGCTCTGTAGTGCGAGATGACGAATGGGTCGTATCCCCGCGTTGCGCCTGCCACCTTCAGCCCGACCAGCTCCTCGATAGGTGTTCTCGCCCAGTTCAGACCGTCGCAGATGATGAGGCGGTTCGGGTCCTGCTCGCGGATGGCTTCCACCACGCGCTCAACCACCTTGCGGTGAACTTCAGGAGTGATGTTCGCAGGCTCGTTGAACAGGTTGAAGCTGACCTGACTGTTGGGGATACCCTTATACCGCCTGGCGAAATGCGCCCAGTGCAGGCAGCACACCTTCAGCGCCTCGGCGTCGGTCCACAGTGGTTTCGGCTCCGGCGGTGAGGCAACGGTGTAGCCCGGCGCACGATGGAAGTTGATACACACGTGTATCCCGTGCTTCTGTCCGTAACGCACTGCCGCGTCGATGTCCTTCAGCACCTCTTCGCGCAGCTTCGTCCAGTCCGAAGGCTCCGTCCAGCAGCGGTAGTCCATTGGCAGGCGCACGAAGTTAAAACCCAGTTCGGCAATCCACGCAAAATCTTTCTCCTCAAACGGGCGGTTGTTCCAGTCAAGATGGAACTTGTTGAGCAGGTTAAACCCGCGCCAGCGAGGCAGTTTTTGTGGGCTGGCGGCTGGAAGCCGGCGTGGTGCAGTCTGTGCCATTTCCATACCTCCTCTCTTCTTGCAGCCGTATTGGCTTCTGTTTTCCCTGTGCGCAGGGGGAATCCTGTGTGTTAGCCTTGCCGAAAGTGCGGAATTTCAAGGACTTCACCACAGAGGAGACGGATTTCACAGAGGGGCTCCCTTCTCGATGCCCTCTGTGGTGAATCGAGGATCCCCTAGTGGAGATATTGAGGCATTAACGCTCCAGCTGGCGCAAGCACGAACAGTGCGCAGGTGGAAGGATATGGTACACTAATCGTGCGTGAACGGTAGAAGGGATGCCAACCAGACAAAACAAGGAGATGTCCGACGCTGCTTTCACGCTCATTGCCCCATACTACGATGAGCTGATGCACAATGTGCCCTACGACTTCTGGGTGCGGTATGTGCAGGAGCTCATCGAACGCTACCGCCTGCGGGTGGAGAGCATTCTGGATCTCGCCTGTGGCACGGGCAATGTGGCGATGCGGCTGGCGAAGATGGGCTACGAAGTGTGGGGGGTGGACATCTCCGCACCCATGATTGCCGAGGCGAAGCGCAAGGCGCAGCAGGCAGGGCTGGACGTCCACTACGAGGTGCAGGACGCGGCGCAACTGCAACTGCCCACACAGTTTGACCTCGTGCTGAGCCTGTTCGACAGCCTGAACTATATCCTCTCCCCCGAAAAGCTGCAGGAGGCGTTCCGAAGGGTCTACGCGCATTTGCGGTCTGGTGGAGCGTTCATCTTCGATGTCAACACCGAGTACGCCCTGCGCGAAGGGCTTTTTGATCAGGACAACCTCGGTTCGCGCCGCCGCCTGCTGTACCGATGGAAGAGCCGCTATGACGAGGAGACCAGAATCTGCACGGTGGAAATGGAATTCTGGCTGCGCAACGAAGCGGGAGAGGTCGTCCAGCACTTTATGGAGGTGCATCGCCAGCGGGCGTACGGGCTGGATGAGCTGCACACCATGTTACGGAACGCTGGTTTCGACTACGCCCGCGCGTTCCATGCCTACACCCTGCGCCCGCCACACGCCACCACCGACCGCGCCTTCTTCGTAGCGACGAAGTGGTAATCTGGGGGGAGAAAAACCTCACGCACCCGGATACGCTCGATGGTTAGCTGAGCCATAATCACGTCTATCCAGGACAGTACGCCACCGTCTTCCAGTCGTTGGGCGATAAACTTCTGCAAGGCAGGAATGACCTCTTCGCCAGCGATGTCCCCCAGACGTCGCCCTGACGATTCGTTGGCGCATCACCGCGCCTTGCGGCGCAACTCGCGAATTGCCCGGCCGATTTGTGACCTGACGTAATCGAAGTTCTCCTTGTCCATCTGGGATTTCAGCACCGGTATCGCTGCTCGGGTGCCCGCTCTTGCTAGCGCCCTGGCGGCAGAGTTACGGATACGGGGGTCGGAATGCTCGACCAACAGCTTCAGCAGCACCAGTTCGGCGCGAGAGTCGCCCAGCTCGCCCAGCGCGTCAACGGCGTCCACCCGCAGAGTGACATCCGCATCGTTCTGCGCCACTTCCAGCAGGTCGGGCAAGGCGGATGGGTCGCCGATTTTGCCCAGCGCGGTGGCAGCATTCTTGCGCAGTCTGCGGGTGCCCGTCTGCACCACGGAACGTAACAACTCCACCGCCTGCTGAGAACGCATCTCCCCCAGCACGCGAATAGCCACTCCCTGCACGTTCTCCGGTGCCTCGCATGGCGGAGGCTCTGCGATAGCCCTCAGCAACAAAGGAACCGCCTGCTCGCCAAAAAGCGGCAATATTTTGTAGGTAAACCTGCCGGGGCCACCGTTGCCAATGGACCGCAGGATGGCTTTGACGGTCTCGGTCGTGTCCATGCCCTTCGTGCGCACATGCCAGTATAGCCACTCGGGGTCCTTCTCGCCCGGCTCAAGGTGGTACTCTGCCCACGGCATGAGAGTGGGGCCATACAGAAACAGCACGCCCTCCAGTTCCGGCAGCACCCTTTCGTCCTCGAATTGCGCCAGAAAGTGCAGGATGGAAAACTGGTTGAACAGCCACTGCGCCTTCGACATCTCCTGCCTCGCCTTTCGCACCGCTTCCAGAACGGCTGGCACCGTATCGGTTGCGCCCATCCTCGCAAGGGCACGAATGCCATAGCCCAGCCGCCTTATCGCCATTGCTCTCCAGCGCCCATCGGGCGAGAGCGCGTCGGG
>JAIMBJ010000023.1 GCA_023511455.1 Bacillota bacterium | reverse complement strand
GTGAGCGCGATGTTCAGTTTCGGCAACGGTAGCGGCGTGGTGTATTTGACGCAGGTGAACTACGGAGCGAACTTCCGGATTGAGGCGAACCAGAGCGCGACGTTGCTGTTCTCGGGCACCAACGCCTCCTCGTCAGTGGGTGTGGATGCGGTGGTAACGGTTCAGGTTACCACGTCGGCTGGTGTCACCTCTGCGACCTTCACCGGAGGCCGTGCGGTAGGCGACAGCGGTTTGAAAGTGAAGGATGCCTATGGCAACACGCTGTTGCTGACCGAGGCAGGCAACAGCACGTCGGTGAGCAACACGAAGGTGGCGGTGGTTACCGCACAGAGCCTGGTGTTCCAGATTGGCGCGAACGCGGGGCAGGTCGCGCGTGTCTCCCTGCGCGATACTCGCGCCGGTCAGCTGGGCACGACAGTGGTGGCGGGCAAGTCCCTGCAGGACATCGACGTCACGACTCAGCAGGGAGCACAGGACGCCATCCGCATCATCGACGAAGCCATTTCGCAGATCAGCCAGGTACGCGGGAATATTGGTTCCTTCCAGAAACAGGTTCTGGAGAGTACCATTCGCTCGCTGAATATCTCCCGCGAGAACCTGGCGGCGTCGGAGAGCGCGATCCGCGACACCAACGTTGCCGAGGAAGTGATGAACTACACCAAACTGCAGATTCTGCAGCAAGCGGGCATGGCAGTGCTGGCTCAGGCGAACGCCGCACCGCAAGCAGTGCTGTCGCTGCTCCGGTAATCCGCACCCTCCTGACCGAGAACCCGGCCGCCCCGATGGGGCGGCTGGTGCTTTTACGGCGCTAGGTTAGATACCGTACCGTCAGCAAAGGCGTCCTCTCGAAGGCAGCTATCTCCTCGTCGGTCATGGCTTTTACCTGCTCGACCAGTGCCTGCACTTGCTGACGCAGGTCTTCCACATCCAGCAGGTGCATCACCGCGGGAAACTGCCCGAGCTTGTCCAGCCCCGCCTGCAGTTTGCTCAGTGCGCCGCGGCGGTTGTAACGGACGGTGAGGTGGTAGCAACCCACCGCTACCTGCAGCAGGCCCTGGTAAAACAGGCGCAGTGAGGTTGGCTCCTCGCGCCAGAGCTCCTCCAGCACCTCATGGCACTCAAAGTACTCGCCTGCGTCGAACAAACGCATAGCGTCGTAGAAGCGGGCAGGTAAATCCATGATGAATTCCTTTTTCACCTAACCGCCCATCCCCTTCCCTGCAAGGGAAGGGGGAGCCAGACACCCCTCTCCCGCAGCTTCGAAAGAGGGGACAGGGGTGATGGCAACCTATCACCCCTTTCGTCACAGGAGAGGGGCAGGGGGTGAGGTCAAATTGCCACCAGCTCCGCGCCTCCCAGCAAACCGTAGTTGAAGCTGTTCAGCTCCTCGCGCAGGAACCATTCCTCCTGGAAGGCGTTGGGTCCCGCCCACATGTTATCGTCACCGTTCTTTTCGTGCAGCGGACCCCACGCATTCTGCAGCGAAGAGACCACCTCGATTTCCAGCCGGTTCTGATCGGGCTGTACCAGCGGGGTGAGCTCCAGCAGGTAGGGTCGCCACAGGATGCTGCCTGCCTCCTTGCCGTTGAGGCGCACCTTGAACAGCGTGCCCGATGGACGCATCAGCCGCAGGAACAACCGCTTGCCAGCGGGCGCGGTGAAGTCCGTTCGATACACCATCCTGCCCGTGTAGAAGGGATAGCCCTGCGTGCTCCACGAGCCGACCTTCAGGCGTTTCGGCTCCTCCACCAGTTTGGCCCGGAAGGGGTCGACCATCGCCACGCCGAAATCGCCCACCACGTAGGCGGTCTCCACCTCCGTGAGAAAGTCGTAGTGGACAGCGAAGTCCACAATGTTCTCGCCCCGCTGCACCAGCGAGGTAATCTCCGCCATCTGGAATCCCCTGTCCCAGTACCTGCCAAGCTCCTCTGCGCTATCCCAGCAAACAGGTTGTCCGTTCACCTTCAGCTTGCCCTTATACAGGTCTTCGATGACCACATAGCTCTTCGGCTGCTCGAGGTCGCTGAGGAAGCGGTAGCGCAGCACGATGTCGCCTCCCTTGCCCTCGAACAGCCGTTTGCGAATCGCCACCCAGGGCTGCCACTGCAGGGTCTCCTCCGTGCCGAACCGCTTTGCCAGCGACTTGCGCACCCGCCATTCGTAGTCCTCTGGTTCGAAGGTGTTGCCCCCGTCGAACGAGACGCTGATGCGGTCCATGACCAGCACGTTCGGGTCGGTGCGGGTGAAGTCGAACTCCTGCGGGAGGGGGATGACCTCGCCCTGTCGCAGGTCGGGCAGGCGTTCCTCCACCTGCGCGTTGGGCACATCCGCGCCTACCGTCAACAGCAGCGACCCGCACGGCGGCAGGCTGAACTCGTAGCGCAGGTCGTTGCCGATTGGTATGGCGTTCACGCGGCAGCAGGTCGCCTCCACTGCATCCCACTTCAGTACCGGCTTGCCCGCCGCTCCTTTAAGCGTCAGCACGTAGTCCCTGCCAGCGTTGCGGTCGGAGTTGACGATGAAGAAGATGTGTTCCTCCCCGTCGATGCGGTGCTGCAGGTAGGTCATGGGCACTGCCTTGCCGTCCGCACTTTTGAGGGTGAAGTCGCCCGGGGCAATCTCGTCGATGGCGTTCTGGATGGCTTCCACCGCGCAGGGCAGGGAGCGCACGTTGGGATGGTTGGCGAGTTCCAGCCACTTCTCGCGGGCAGGCTCGCAGTCCAGCTCGGACGGCAGCTCGCCCAGCAGGATGACCTTGCCGCCGTTGTGTGCAAACTGTTTGAGCAACTCGTAGGTTTTCGGTCTCCACGTGGTGGCGGGTGGCACCACCACCACCTGATAAGCCATCTCTCCGATGACGAAGCGGTCGCCTTCCACACGCCCCATGTCCTCGATGTAGCCTTCATCGCCGAGGTCACAGTCATAGCCCGCGTTGAGGATGGCGTCCAGCGTCTTGCGCATCAGCGCGTCCAGCTCATCTGCCGCGCGCAGGTCGGCGGTGGGCACGTCCAGCGGAGTGCGTCGCGCGTTGTCCTGCACCTGCCCCTGCACCTCCACTCCGAATCGTCGGGCAGCGGTTGCGCTCTCGATGGAGTGCAGCAGCAGGATGTCCACCGACGCCTTGCCGCGCGTCAGGGCGTATGCGACGCGGGTAAAGTAGTCATTCAGGGGCTTGAGGTCGTCCCAGTAGGTCTGCTGGTAGTTCCAGTTGGGCGGGTAGTCGCGCTTGCGCCGCCCTTTACCGGAGTACCACGTGAGGTGGGGGCAGAAGAAGTTGGCTCCCAGCACCAGGTCGTAGTCGCCCAGCCACTTGAAGTCCTCGAAGGTGTTGGTGTGGCGACTGACGCCGAAGATTTCGGTCAGCACGCGCTTCCTGCCCAGCTGCCGGGCGGCTGAGGAGACCTGTTTGACGGTGAACAGGTGGTTGTGCGCCACGCGACAGAGGTGGTCGATGCCGGGCGCCTGTTGATAGCGATAGTGCGCCATAATCCCGCCGTAGTGGCAGACAATCTGCCCGTGGAAGGTATCCTCGGCGTTGTAGTGCCCGGTGTGTTCCAGTCCGTGTTGTTCGCACCATTCGTAGATGGGCTTGCTGTACGCCTCCAGAAATTGGCGCAGGATGGTGCGGTGCATCAGCAGACGGATTTTGCGCGCCTCCGCGCCGTCGAAGAACATATAGGGCAGGTCTCGCCAGAAGTCGCGCCCCGTCCATTCGCGATAGCGTTCTGGCAGTCCCTCGTACCACGCGAAGCCGTTGGAGGCGGAGGGCACCTGCGGCTCGTCGGTGAAGATACCGGGGATGCGCTTGCCGAACTCTTCGCCCAGCTCGCCGTAGTAGCGCTCGTGGGTGAGGCGGATGAACTCGCGCATGGCTTCGGGGTGCAGCAGGTTGGCGTAGGACTCGCCGCCCCACCAGCCGGTTTTGGGCTGATAGGTACGCACGAGGA
Source organism: Bacillota bacterium (assembly GCA_023511455.1). Classification (NCBI taxonomy): domain Bacteria; kingdom Bacillati; phylum Bacillota; species Bacillota bacterium. The sequence goes on along the minus strand of JAIMBJ010000023.1, from coordinate 50,780 downwards.
GCAGCCTCTCGTACTGGCGCGCCGATTCTAGCCTGTCCAGCGGCACCTGCTCGGCTTCCAGCAGGGTCAGGCGGTCGCGCTTCTTAATGGCGTAGCAGGCGCGCAGTGCCTGGTCTTCGTGCAGGGTGGGTTCCGGCTCGCCGGGCGCGACGAGAATGGCGTTGAGCGTGGCGGCGCGGTATTCGTCCTTCATGCCCGCGACCTGCCCACCCGCGTTGCCACTCGGCCAGAGGTCCTCGTCATACAGCCAGAGGTAGCCGTCGTGTTCCCTCGCCGCCTGCAGCGCGGCACGCATGGCAGCAAACCACTCCTCGCCCAGATAGTCGGTGATGAGACCGTGCCGCGAGTGGAAAAAGCCGCCCGACAATCCGACGCGAATCATATCCGCCATCTGTCGGGCGACCTCGTTCGGGTCGAGCCTGTCGTTAATCGCCCAGAAAGGCGCAGGACGCAAGATGCTGTCGGGTTTTCGGAATGCTTCGGTGTTCATCGCTCGCTCCTGTTTCCATCAGAGTTCAGACGGGTCTGTATTCGCTACTCGCGCGGTCATCCCTTTTGGCGGTTCGGGCAGGTTATCTGCTTGCCCACTAAGAAAAAAGATTATCGTTAGGAGGCGTTCTCTCATGCTCCATGTGGATAACAACCTGTCGCCGTCCGACCTGCTCCCTGCCATCGAGCGAATGTGGCAGCTGTCGGCGGCGAAGATACTGGATATCGAGCAAACATGGTCACCAGAAATGGGCGCGCCGGTGTTTACGGTGAAGGGGCGGTACGCCAGCCGCGCGTGGACGGACTGGACACACGGCTTCCAGTTCGGTTCCGCGCTGCTGCAGTATGACGCCACCGGTGATGAGAGTTTCCTGCACCTTGGGCGCGAGGGGACGTATCGCCACATCCCTGTACACATCACCCACATGGGCGTGCATGACCACGGCTTTAACATCATCAGCACCTACGGCAACCTGTGGCGGTTGATGGGGGAAGGACGTCTTCCTGTCGACGAAGGCGAGCGTCGGTTGTGCGAGCTGGCAATCCGCTGCAGCGGGGCGGTGCAGGCGAGCCGATGGGCGCGCACGGCAGACGGAGGCGGCTATATCTATTCGTTCAACGGGCCGCACTCGCTGTTCGCGGACACCATGCGCACCCTGCGCGTGCTTGCGCTGGCGCATCGGCTGGGACATGTGCTGAAAACGGAGGGCGACCGCACGGTGTCGCTGCTGGAGCGATTGATCACCCACGCGCGCACTACTACCCGCTACACGGTGTACTACGGCGAAGGGCGAGACATCTACGACGTGCGCGGGCGCGTGGCGCATGAGAGCCTGTTCAACCCGAACGACGGCAGCTACCGTTGCCCCTCTACGCAGCAGGGCTACTCGCCGTTCAGCACATGGACGCGCGGGCTGGCATGGGTGATGCTGGGCTTCGCGGAGCAGCTGGAGTTTGTCGATACGCTTAGCGACGCCGACTTGCAACCCTTTGGGGGACGTGAGGCGGTGCAGGCGATGCTGCTACAGCCCGCGCTGGCGACCGCCGATTTCTTCATCGAGAACACCCCCACCGACGGCATCCCCTACTGGGACACCGGCGCGCCCGGGCTGCGCGAACTGGGAGACTATCTGAATCGTCCTGCCGACCCGTTCAACGACCGGGAGCCGGTGGACAGCTCGGCGGCGGCGATTGCGTGCCAGGCGTTGCTGCGACTGGGGCATTGGCTGAGCGCAAACGGGCGCGAGCAGGAAGGTCATCGTTACGGGCAGGCGGGTTTGACCGTTCTACGCCGTCTGCTGGAAGAGCCTTACCTGAGCATGGACGAATCGCATCAGGGGCTGCTGCTACACAGCGTATACCACCGCCCGAACGGCTGGGACCACGTGCCCGAGGGACGGCGCATCCCCTGCGGCGAGTCCAGCATGTGGGGTGATTACCACCTGCGCGAGGCGTGCCTTTACGTGCAGCGGCTGGCAAAGGGGGAGGGATATTATGCGTTCTTCGGTCGTGACGGGTGAGCGGGTACAATCATGGTGGAGGTGTTTGCCATGAAGACGCTGATTCGGGCGCGATATGACGGCAGGGTACTGGTTCCAGAGGAGCCGCTGGATTTGCAGGCGGGACAAACGGTCACGATGATGTTGCTGGAGCCGTTACCGAAGGCGGAGGAGCTCCCGGTAGAAGAGCGGCTGGAGGCGCTGCGGCGATTTGTGGAAGGGGGAGTGCGTGGCGTTAATCTACCGCCTGAAGCGTTGCGACGCGAAACCATCTATGAGGACTAAAGATGGCCTACCTGGTGGACAGTAACGTTCTCGTGCGGCTGAGAGACCTCGACAGTCCTGAGCGTGCCGTCTGCGAGCAGGTGGTTCAGGTTAGCTTGCAACAGGGTGTGCGTCTGTATCTGTGCGCGCAATCGTTGATCGAGTTCTGGGCAGTCAGCACGCGCCCGCGCGAGACAAACGGGCTGGGATTGGATACAGAGCAGGTTTTCACTGGCATTACCACCATTGTCCGCAGCATTCCGCTGCTCCCTGAACCGCCGGACATCGCGGAGCGGTGGCTGCAGCTGGTAAGACAATACGAGGTCAAAGGCAAAGAGGTGCATGACGCGCGGCTGGTGGCGTTCGCAGTAGCGCACCGCATTGGGGACATATTGACCCTCAACCTCGACGACTTCACCCGCTACCGCGAGGTTGCGGCCTGGACGCCAGCGCAGCTGATAGACCACATCACTCAAGGAGGATAAAAAATGCCAGCACGACCGCGTATTGAAGCCAGTGATGTGGTGTTCATGTATGCACCGGAACCGGAACAGTACGACCTCTACCGAGGAACGGTTACCGGTTGGGGAGGCAGGACACGGCAGCGCGAGGGACGCCCGCTGGAAGAGTTCCGCACCCGCGTCTCCGAGGCGAAGCGACGAAATATGCGCTACTGCGCCAGCGTGGACTTTCTGGTGGACTTCGCCGGTTTCATCGATTTCCGCCCGGACACCTTCATGCAATCTGTATGCCGCGACCTCGACGGCAACCCGCTGACCGTGCCGTGGCTGCACGACCATTCGCACAAGGGGCACCCCGCCTACTGGTTCTGCACCAACAGCCCAGATTATCGCGCCTATCTGATGGACCAGACCGAGCGGGCGTGTCTTGCACCGATAGACGGGCTGCATATTGACGACTATCGGGGTACTTCCGCCTGTGCCGCATGGAACGGTGGATGCTTCTGCCGGCATTGCATGACCGCCTTCCGCGAATACCTGAATCGCAAGGGCAAACTGAGCGCGTCCGAAGCAGAACGCTTCGACTACCGCGAGCACTTGAGACAGGCTGGCATCACTGCTGCACAATACCGTCAGAATCCCTGGAAGGTTCCTTTCGGGGCGGAGTTCCAGCAGTTCCAGCGCGAAGCGGTGGCGCAACTCATCCGGCAGGTGTACGAGAAGGCTGAAAACCTGATGCGCAAACCGCTGCTGCGCAGTGTCAACTCCAGCGCGTCCAGTCCCGAGGCGTTGCTGGTAGAGCCTCTGGTGGACTACTTCTGCGGGGAGGTAGACCACCATGCCAGTCAGAAAGGTATCTCAGTAGAACCGCTGTTCGTGTATCGGCTGGTCGAGGCGTTTAACAAGCGTCAGACTGCGACGGCGAGCGGCTGGGACTGGGCGTGGATTGCCGCCAACGAGAAGCCGGGGCTGGTGCGCGCATGGGTGGCACAGGCGTACGCCTTCGGTTCGGTGTTCATGGTGCCGCACAACCAGTGGTGCTACACGCCGGAGAAGGGCACGCACTGGTGGCGGGGCAAGCCGGAGGATTTCACCCACCTGTACCGCTTTGTGCGCGAGCACCGCGACCTTTTCGACGGATACCTGTTCCTGACGAATACGCTGCTGGAGATAGATGAAGCGCGTTTCGAAGCGGCAAAGCGTCTGGCTCTGGCGATGCTGGAAGCCAGCGTGCCCTTTGCCGTCCTGTACCGCACGCCCGACAGACGCACCCACATCGCCGGCAATCTTCGAGCGAGCGGGTATCGCGTGCTAACCGCAGAGCACACGCCGACAAACCTGCCTGAAGAGACCCAGAACCAGCTGCAGGTGGAGAGCAAGAGCAAGTTTGTCGTCTCCCTGCGCCGGCGTGCGCAGCGAGGAGGCTATCCTGTGGTCATTCACCTGCTGAATCGTGACTATCGGGTGGAGACGGACGGCGTTGTCCCTGCCGATGCCACCTTGCGCCTTGGCGGCGTGTTGCTCCAGCGTTTGGGCATCTCCCCACGGGAGGCAACCGTCCTCTCACCGGAGGGCAGGGCAATGACAACCACTCTCCAGAAGACAAAAGAACGTATGGCGGTGGAGGTCAAAAACGCAGGACTGTGGACGGTGGTGGCGATAAAGTAACTATGCACCCTGTGGCTCTCATTACTGGTGGAACGCGGGGCATCGGCCTGGGCATCGCGCGATGTCTGGCGCAGGAGGGTTATGCGCTTGCGCTCAACGGTGTGCGCCCGGCTGAGGCAGTGAGGGCGGTGCTGGAGGGACTGTGCCAGTCGGGCCCGCCGGTCGAGTATTTTCAGGCGGACATCTCGCAGCCGGAGCAACGCCAGCAACTGGTGCAGGCGGTTCGCGAGCGGTTCGGAAGGCTGAACGTACTGGTCAACAACGCGGGCGTCGCCCCACAGGTGCGGGCGGACATCCTGGAGGCAGGTGAGGAGAGCTTCGAGCGGCTGATTCGCATCAACCTGCAGGCGCCCTACTTCCTGACGCAGGCGGTCGCCCGCTGGATGATCGAACAGAAGCAAGCCGACCCCGATTTCTCCGCCTGTATCGTGTTCATCACTTCCATCTCCGCCACGGTGGCATCGGTCAACCGCGGCGACTACTGTATCTCCAAAGCAGGGCTGTCGATGGCCGCGCAACTGTGGGCGGTGCGGCTGGCGGAGTTCGGCATCCCCGTTTACGAGGTGCGCCCCGGCATTATCCGCACCGACATGACCGCCCCCGTTCAGGAGCGCTATGACCGTCTTATCGCAGAAGGGCTTACCCTGCAGCCTCGCTGGGGCACGCCCGATGACGTGGGCAAAGCGGTGGCGATGCTGGTGCGAGGCGACCTGTCCTACTCGACGGGCGCGGTCATCATGGTGGACGGGGGGCTCACGGTACCCCGGTTGTAAGGGAGCCAGCGGGTCTGGATGCAAGGACTCCGCACCGTGCAAGGCGAAAACTGTTTTCAGGAGTTCGTACTGGAAGAGGGGTGCAGAATGCCAGAAACGGCGATAGCCGCTCCTCCGGTACTGCAGATGCGCGGTATCAGCAAGCAGTATCCGGGCGTGCAAGCGCTGGACAATGTGGACTTCGAAGTGCGTGCAGGCGAGGTGATGGCGCTGGTCGGCGAGAACGGCGCGGGCAAATCCACGCTGATGAAAATCCTCGCCGGCGCAGAGACGCGCGACCGGGGCGAAATCCTGCTGGATGGCAAGCCGGTGCACATCACCAATCCGCACGAGGCGATGGACCTGGGCATCCGCATCATCTATCAGGAGTTCAACCTCGTGCCGTATCTCAGCGCGGCAGAGAACATCTTTCTGGGACGTGAGCCGCGCGCGCGAGTACCCGGCTTTGTGGACTTCCGAACGATGTACGCCCGCGCCCAGCAGCTGATTGACGATTTGGGCGTGCAGATCGACGTCCGCACCCCGGTGCAGTACCTCTCGGTGGCGCAACAGCAGATGGTGGAAATCGCCAAAGCCATCTCCCAGAACGCGCGCGTGCTGGCGATGGACGAACCATCCGCCACCCTCACCGAACACGAGCTGCAAAACCTGTTCCGTCTCATTCGACGCCTGAAGGGGCAGTGCGTTGGCATCATCTATATCTCGCACCGGCTGGAGGAGATTTTTGAGATTGCCGACCGCGTGACCGTGCTGCGCGACGGCAAGCTGGTGGGCGTGCGACAGGTCGCCGAGACCAACCGCGACGAGCTCATCCGCATGATGGTGGGGCGCGAGATTACCGAACAGTTCCCCACCCGTAAAACGCAACGCGGTGACGTGGTGCTGGAGGTGCGCCATCTGAACCGCAAGGGCGTGCTGCACGACATCAGCCTGAAGGTGCATGAGGGGGAAATCGTCGGACTGGCGGGGCTGGTAGGTGCTGGACGCACCGAGCTGGCGCGCGCTATCTTCGGGGCAGACCCCATCGACAGCGGCGAGATTCTGCTGGAAGGCAAGCCCGTGCGCATCCGCTCGCCGCAGGACGCCATTCGACTGGGCATCGGCTTGATGACCGAAGACCGCAAGGCGCTGGGGCTTATCCTCAGCATGACCGTGCGCGAGAACAACACTCTGGCAAACCTCAAAGCGCTGACGCGGTTGGGCTTTGTGCAGCTGCGCAGGGAACGGCAGGTTGCCGAGCAGTATGTACGCGAACTGATGATACGCACGCCATCCATCGAGCAGGCGGTGAAGAACCTGTCGGGGGGCAACCAGCAGAAGGTAGTGCTGGCGAAGTGGCTGTTCACCCGCTCGAAGGTGTTGATATTCGACGAGCCGACGCGCGGTATTGACGTGGGCGCGAAGGCGGAGATTTACCAGCTGATGAACCGCCTGGCAGAAGAAGGGGTGGCTATCCTGATGATTTCCAGCGAGCTGCCCGAGGTGCTGGGCATGAGCGACCGCATTCTGGTGATGCATCAGGGACGCATCGTGGGCGAGCTGTCGCGCGAGGAAGCCACGCAGGAGCGCATCATGCACCTTGCCACTGGCGGTGAATAACACCATGAGCCAGCAGCGGTTTGAGCAACGACGCCGACTGTTCCACCAGGCATTGCAGCGGTTGCGAGAAGCACTCGCGATGCCCTACAGTGAGGTCGTCCGCGACGGCGTGATCCAGCGATTCGAGTTCACCTTCGAACTGCTGTGGAAAACCCTGCAGGTCTACCTGCACCATCTCGGCTATGAGGCGAACAGCCCGCGTCGTGTGCTGCGTGAGGCGTTCGAAGCCGGCATTATTCCCTCAGATTCGGAAGGTGACGGGTGGATGGCGATGCTGGATGACCGCAATCTCACCTCGCACACCTACGACGAGGCGCTTGCCGAAGCGATATACCAGCGCATCGCCAGCCAGCATATCGTCTTGCTGGAAGAGGCGGCGCGACGTCTGCAAAACATCGCTTGGGAGGAGTAGCTGGCGATGCAGGTGCGGGAGGACGACCTGAAAGTGCTGCAGGACATTTTCTCGCGCTTCCCGACGATTCAAAGGGTATTACTCTTCGGTTCCCGTGCTACCGGCACCGCGCGCCGCACCTCTGATATCGACCTCGCTATCATCGCCCCCGACATGTCTCCCGCCGAGTGGGCAGACCTGTGCGAGCAGATCGAGGAATCACCCATTATCTACCAGATAGACATGGTGCGTTTCGACACCCTGCCGCAGGAACTACTCAAAGAGCGTATCATTCAGGAAGGCGTGGTGATATATCCCTCGTGTCAGGGATAGCCTGCTCCCGTTGCTTCCGAACTATTCGTCCCCTACCGCACCGAAGTTGCCCACCAGAATGCCGAAGTCAAACAGGGTGACCTCTTCATCCCCGTCGAAATCCGCATCAGGGTTCCAGTTGCCATCGCCCGGCACCGAGCCGAAAGCCGCCACCAGCGCGCCAAAGTCAAACAGTGTCACCTCGTTGTCGCCGTCCACGTCACCGTTGGTGAGAGAGACATCGACCCCGCTCACGTCCATATCGCTAACCTGTACTCCTGCCACTACCGTCCGCAGCCAGTGACTGGCTTTGAAGGCGAGGTCGTAGGTACCGTTTTCCACGTCGGGGATGGTGTAGTTGCCGTCCGCGTTCAGGAAGATGGTCTCGGTGCGCACAGGCACGCCGCCCTGTCGCAGCTCCATGCCGATGGGCACTTGCGTCACATCTCCGACGAAGTCGCGTAGTTCAATACGTCCCCAAATCCGGAACGTGCGGAGTCCTGTATCCAGGAGAAAGGCTTCGTTGCGCCTCGTCTCGGCATTCCAGCCTTTGCCGACGATGAAACGTCCGTTGGGCGAGATGCCATAAGCAACCCCCAGGTGTGACCCGGGTGTTAACAGGGCGGCATAGGAGGTGTTCAGGTTCTCCATCCCACCAGACTGTGTCCAGCCGAACGCACGGCTCCACGACGCCCCAACGGGCTGAGAATCCCCGACCACCACCTCGCCGTTTGCCGAGACCGCCCGGGCGACAGACTGACTGCCTCCCAGTGTGCCAAGGTCCTGCATTCCTCCGCTTGCAGTCCAGCGAAAGGCGCGTGGCGATGCACTTCCGGCACGGCTGGCGCTACCGACCACGACGCTGCCGTCCGCAGACACATCGTAAGCGCAACTCTCCAAACCTCCCAGTGTACCGAGGTCCTGCATTCCTGCATCCCCCGTCCACCGGAAGGCATGGCGACGGAAGTCTGACCTGTTGGAATCCCCCACAACCACCGCTCCGTCTGCGGAGATGCCTCGTGCCACGCTATCGCCTCCTCCCAGCGAGCCCAGTTCCTGCAGACCGGTATCCGCTGTCCAGAGGAACGCACGGCGCGACGCACCAAAGTATGCCCACCCGCAAACCACCGAACCATCTGCACAGACGTCCGAAGCACCCAGCCCACCAAGATACTGTACCCCGCCCGGTGCTGTCCAGCGAAATGCTCCTCTGTCGGTAGAGCGACCTACCACTACGGAGCCATCTGGAGAACAACCATGTGCCGACCCGTTTCCCGCCACATTCAAGTTCTGCATGACTCCGTCAACCCAGCGGAAAGCGTTATAACCGCCGTAACCTGTGCTCGCCTGCCCAACCACGATACCGTTGTCGGAGACGGCGTACGCCTCGCTCTCACTGCCTCCCAACGTGCCGAGCCAGATAAGACGTTGTGAAAGCGCCGGTGGAGCCAGGCATAGGTACGTCAGGATGACGCAGCACACCACCTGTCGCCAGTGATGTCGCCGTACCATCGTGTATCCCTCCCCAGAAAGCAAGTATTTGTAGTAAGTACAGTGTAGTATGTGAAGTATGGTTAGTCAATGAGGTGTGGACATGGGCTCTTTATCAGTCTACAAAGAACAGGTATTTTCACCGGTTTCCGACGAGAGATATACAGTTCAATAGATTCCAGGCCGATAATGAGAGTATGCGCAATCTTCTGTTCACAATACTTATCGTGGTGAGCGTGATGCTCGCGCTGCTGCTGTGGACACCACCGCTGAGCACAGGAGACCACCGTGCGCCTGTGGTCGCCTCTGCGGGGTTGTTACGGTAGCAGTTCGATACGCCCAATCTGCACTTTCACCCCAGCCCGAGTGCAGGGGTCCAGCCGCAGGCGTGTCACCGTTCCTCGCCACCGCGGGTTCTCACTCAAAGACAGCACGTATTCGCGCCATTGTCCATCGACACGCACTGGGAACCTCTGGCTGGTGGCTTCGCTTTCGCCCATCGAATGGGTCGTCCAGAAGACCTGTGCCATATCCTCGAAGGGTTCTCCCTGCGCTTCCAGCCGCATCCGCAGGCGGATTTTGCGATAGCGACCTGCGGTAATTCGCACGGGAGGTCCGAAGAACGCGGGGTCATTGCTCGTCGTCATCGCGGTCAGTGCGCGGCCCTCGATGCGCGGCTCCGTGAGATTCATTCCGTGGTCCCATCCTGCCCCAGTTCTCGAGAACTCCCCGCGCGGTTGCGCGAACGATACCATCTCCACTTGTGGCGCTGGCAACCCGATATCGGCGGGCGTCAGGTCGATGTGCCCTGGCGAGGCGGAAGTAAACACCTCCCGAATGGCATCTAAATACCCGAAGCCGAACTCACGATGAGGCTCGATGTAGGATCCCTCGCCCCACTCGTTCCACGCTTCAATCAGTATCATCGGAACCACATTGCGCCGGTGCTGTTGTAAGAACTGCAGGGCATCCTGCAGGTGCTTCTTGAACTTGTCGGGTGTGCACCCATAGCGCACCAGCGCATCCTGCCCATGCCACGGACGACTATCCCAACCGCCGCACACCGGGGGCAGCAGGGGAATCGGGCTGTTCTGCACAATGCTCTCCCACTGCTGGCGATAGCCGTCAATCAACGTGTCGAATGGTGCCCACTTCGTACCGCCGGGCACTCCCAGGTGAGGCCAGTTATACGCGGTCACCGCATCGTAGCCTTCACGCGCAACCAGTGAAGCCTCCCCCGCGCTGCCGATACACGCGAGGATGTATAATCCGCCCAGTCCTGCCCGCGCGCACGCTTCACGCATGGCGTCAAACGCACGCCGGACGCCATCGCTGCCCATATCCGCACGCAACTGGTATGGGCTGAAAATCACCACGGCGGGCTTGCCATCGATTCTCAGATGCTCAGGACGGTGGAAGTAGTGTTCTATCCAGTAGCGTACCAAAGCCAGACAGTCCTCGTGCGAGGAAGTACCGGGCGCGTTGTGGTTTGCCCACAGGAGGCAGAACTGCAGAGACCGGCGGTAGTTGCTCTTGAAATACCCCTCATGCAGGGCGTGCTCCAGCTGGCGCGCTCCCTGCACCCAGTACCAATCGTACACAAAGAAGGTAATGCCGTGTTCCACTGCCCATTTGATATGCCAGTCGGCGATTTGGGGGTCGCCTTCGCGGTACCAACCCAGCACTGGCTTACGTTCCGGGAAGCGAGTAATCGGCGCCCACTGCCCCGCACTGCGCCAGCCGGGGAAGTAGTATACCCCTACCGGGTATTTGGGGACTACCGGTGCAGGGGCTGGTACCGCGCGCAGTTTCGCCTTCACCAAACGGGGCGTTACCTCTGCGCTGGTGCTGGCCTGGACAAACAGCGCGTTTGCCGCCCGTAACTGCGCCTGAAAATAGCCTTTCCACGCGCGAGAGAACGACACCAGCCAGCGCCATTCCGCCTCTCCACCAAAAGGTAATTCGGCAGCGGGCGAATGTAACGGCTGCAGCACACGCGCCGTCGGAGGCAGTTGAAGGGATACCCGCATCTCTCTTGCCGGCTGTCCGCCCCGATTCACCACGCGAAGCGTCACGGTCAGCGGGCTTTGCACACGTGGCAGGGCATCTTCTATCCCGAAGAACAACACATGCACATCGGGCGCGCCCAGTGGTTCCGATGCTACCCGCACCTCTTCCAGTGTGATCGCGTCTCCCGCGCGCTCGCCCGGACGGATGCCCAGCATGACCACCTCACCGCTCCAGTTTCGAGAGTCGAGCATATCGATATTGTAAAGGCGCGATTTGCCATCGGGAATGACCTCGAAAGCGTGCTGCTGGAGACCATACGCCTCCGTCGTGGCAAATACGATGGCGCATCGTCTCACTCCGGACGAACGGAGCCGCACCGCCACCATCTGGAAACGCTCCGCTTCGATGCCGACGCGCCCTGCGACAAAGCCGTCCGGTTCCGTCAGCTGCAGCCGCGCCCCGCTCGCGGTCATCTGCATTTGCGCTCCATGCCAGGCAAGCCAGTTGACACGGTTGTCGCGAAAGACGAAATCTCTCTGTCCTTCGCGAACACCCAATCCCGCCAGGCGAACGATGCGGATGGCGCGCAGGTGAAACTCGCCAATGCCGTAGGGGTCAAAGCGCAGGCGGACAATGCGCCCCTCCTTCTGCCAGAACGGGAAAACGCGATAGGTATGCCACTGCCCGTCGCCCTTCACGACAAAATCCGTGCGCTTCTCTGGCAGGAAGCCACCGTACGGGGACTGGGTCGTGTTGCTCCAGAACAACTCGGCAACGCCGGGCGTGGTGGCTTTGAGTTCGATTTCTATCGCCTGGTGTGGAACTGCTTGGAGGTCGAGAAGCGGAATGTACTCCAGTATCGGGTCGCTACCGGTGGTTCGGAACCGCATCGCGCCGTTCTCGAAGCGCACGTCCGTGATTTCGCCGTTTGCCCGCCATACTTCCAGCACATCGGGAGAATCGAAGCGCCACTCCGCTTCTGTTCGCGTCTGGTTCATGATTGCACCTCCCTTTGAGTCACCTCGCGCCAGTAACGCTCTGCCAGAATCACCGCCACGTAGTCGTCGTAGGGTTTGTCCGGGGTGCGCAGCCAGGAGGGTATGAGCCTGCGCCAGCCCTTCGGCGGATTCTCGCGCAGGTAGCGGCGGCGTGCTTGCTCGGAGGTATACGCCTCGTCAACTACCTGCATGGGCACGTCCGGCAGCACACGATGCAGCAACATCTCTATTGCGCGGAAGCCCGTACCGGCGCCTACCACGAGGCATTGCGGGCGAAAACGCTGATACAGCGAAGCCAGTTCCCTCTCGCATTCCTCCACCGCCAGTACGGCGCGATGCAACACCTGCCCGTCGCTCCGCACGACGGCTAAGCCCACTTTACTGCTCCCGGGGTCTATTGCCATCACCACCCCCTCAGACATGCTGCCACCCTTCCAGGCTCACTGCACGATGCGGAACCGCAAACGCAGGCTATCGGCGGAATAGGTATCGGCATCCGCTAGCACCACCACGTTCACATAGCGTCCCCTGCCCTCACGCACGATACGGTCCGCCAGGTCGGTTAACTCTACATTGGAAACCGTACCCACCGACGGTTCCCCGTCAGCCCCAACGCGTGGAATAATACCGGCTTCGATAGCTCGGGCGCGCACCTCATCGCGCAGAAACTCGATGAGAGTATTCACCATCTCGCCGGTGCTGCGCCCCGACCACACTCTCAGACGCGCAATCTCCTCGTCCTTGCGGTATACCAGGCGGTTGCGGTAAGGTCTCAATTCCACCTGTATCGGTTCGCCAGCCACACTGTTGCGCACCGCTACCGCCAGCACCGCCACTGGCACGTCGGATCGGGCTATCTGCTCCGCCAGCACTTCGACGCTCATGGCTTCATCCGCTACGATTTCAGTCGCGGCTCCTCCCGGACCCGGCATACTGATGCGCTTCAGAGGTACATACGCCGCTCTATGTGCGTTCCCTGCTGCGGCTCCTCGCTCCTGCGCAATGCGCGATGCCTCTGTCAGCAACCGGTATATCTCACTGCGCGTGCTGCGCACCGACAGACCATTGGAGATAACCCTGCGGGCAATCTCTTCGTCCTTGCGCGCCACAATCGGCTTCTCTTTCATCTGTTCCAGTCGCTCGACCAGGCTGCGCAATTCCGCCTCCTGCTCTTGCAGCTGTTTAATCGTCTCCCGAAGGGTGTCCGCCTGCTGTTGCAGCTGGCGGCTCTGCTCGGCAAGCTGAACGGTCTGCTGGCGCAGTTGCGCTGCCTGCTGCTGAAGGCGCGAATTCTCTGCGTTCAATTGTACGTTTTCGCTGGCATACCGCATGTTCTGCGATGCCAGGTCCGCGTTATTCTGCTGGTAGAGCGCATTCTGCTCCCGCAGGAACTGCCCTTGCCGCTGAAGCTCCTGATTGGTCCGCTGCAGCTTATCACTGCTCAACCTCAGAGCCGCGTTCTGCTTCAGTAGCCCCTGCAGTTGCAGATTCTGCTCGGCGATGCGACGGTTCAGTTCTGTTACCTGCTTCTGTCTCTGCTGGAGCTGATTCCTTACCTCCTCGAGCTGTTTCCGCTGTTGCTGCAGCTGGCGAGTGTTCTCCGCCATCTGCGTTTGCTGTTCACGCACACGCTGCGCGGCTTCTTCGTAACGTTGCTGAAGCTGACTGTAGTCGCTGCTGAGACGTGCATACTGCTGTTGCATCTGGCGAGACTGTTCCAGAATGCGTTCGCCCCGCACGATGATTTCACGAAACGTCTGCGCGGTTGCCAGCACCGCCACGATGGTCAGGAAAGCAATGAGCGAGCCGGTGAAGCTGGTGATGAGCATCGCGGTATGGCGCGGACGCAACCCCCACACGGAGATGCGCCGCTTGCCTAGGTAGCGTCCCAGCCAGTCGCCAAAGTAGGCGATGAAGCCGCTAACCACGATGAAGATGATGCCGATGATAATGGTGCGAACGGGCATATTGACCCCTCCTTATCGCTTCACCGACTGCGTTTCCAGAGTATCACCAAGCCAGCGACTGCCCCCAGTGCATCGGGCAAAAAGCTGGCGACCAGAGGCGACACACTGCCTCCACGCCCCAGGATGAACAGGTATTGCGCCATCGCCCAGTAAAGGAAAATGATGACGATGCTCAGGGCGAATCCGGCGGCTGCCGTGCTGCGCTGTCTGCGAATGCCCAGCGGCGCTCCCACAAAACCGAAGATGAGACTCGCCAGGGGCAGGGATATTTTGTTGTACAGCTCCACCTGCATCTGTCGCGTGTCCTCCCCTGCCCGCTGGTATCGGCGGATGCGCTCCAGTGTCTGGCGGAAGCTGCGGCTATCGGGGTCGGGCACGAGGTCGGTTTCTATTTCGCGCAGGCTTTTGCGGATACCCCCCCGCAGTACCCGGGTGGTCGTTCTGGTAAACTCGGCGCGGATGCGCCCATCTCCCGTCATCCAGTAACCGTCGTAAAGATCCCACTCTCTGCCGCCCAGCCATTTGGCGCGCTTCGCGTAGACAATCAACACAGGATGCCAGCTTTGCGACGCAGGAGCAAACTGAACGGCAGTGACGTCATACAGGATACCCGCCTGCAGGTCTACTCCGCCCTGTGCGGTGATCACGGTCTCCACCTTGCCCTCGCGCATGACGGTCTGTGTCACAGGTTGTGCCCGCTCGCCAATCTGACGCAGTACCGCCGTGCGCAACCGCCACATCTCCGCCGTCGCCGGTGGAACGACCAGCTCATTGAACGCCATCGCGGATATGCTGACCACTGCCCCCATCGCCAGCACCGGCGTCACAATACGCCACAGGCTGTACCCAGCGGCATACAGTGCGACTATCTCGCTCTCGCCGGAAAGCCTGCCAAAAGACAACAACGAGGAGAGTAACATCGCCATCGGAAAGGTCTTGACCATAATCTGAGGCAGGCTGAGCAGAACCATCTGCCCTACAGTCCATAACGAGGCTCCCCGCACCACATACTCGGTGAGCTGGAACAGGCTGCCACCGGCAAAAAAGAGAATGGTGAACAACAGCACACCGAACACGAACGGTCCGATGAGCTCCTGCAGTATCAAACGGTCTATCACTCTCAGCCGCATGGGTTAGATATGCTCGTACTCTTCGCCAAGATAGAACTGCCGGGCGATGGGGTCGTCGGGCAACCTGTCTGAATCGCCTTCGGTCAGGATTTTGCCGTTGTGGATGATGTAAGCCCTGTCGGTGATACGCAGGGTTGCCCGCACGTTATGGTCGGTGATCAGAATGCCCACGCCAAGCCTCTCGCGCAGGTGCGCGATGATGCGTTGTAGGTCTGCGATGGCAATGGGGTCTACGCCCGTGAACGGCTCGTCCAGCAGGATGAAACGTGGCGAAGCCGCAATGGTTCGGGCGACCTCTACCCTGCGCCGCTCACCACCTGACAACGTGTAACCGCGTGCATGGCGCAAATGGGCAATCTGGAACTCCTCCAGCAGGTCGTCAATACGCTGGCGAATCTGTTTCTCCGACAAGCCCTGCAGTTGCATCACCAGGCGCAGGTTATCTTCTACGGTCAGCTTGCGGAATACGGAAGGCTCCTGCGCCAGATAACCGATGCCCATTCGCGCGCGCGCATACATCGGTAGATGGGTGATTTCCTTATCGTCCAGCCACACCCGCCCCTCGTTGGGATGCACCAGCCCGACAATCATATAAAAGGTCGTGGTCTTTCCCGCACCGTTCGGACCCAGCAGCCCGACAACCTCGCCTGTGCTCATCTCAATAGAGACGCCGTCCACTACTCTCCTGCCCCTGTACACCTTAACCAGGTTCTGGGTGCGCAGCTTCATTTTTTCTTCTCCTCGGCCGGTGGACGCCTCGGTTGAATGACCGTCTCGGTGCGCTCGGGGTCACCCTCCAGAACCACACGCAGATGCTCTTCTCCCAGGTAAATGGTTCCCCTGTCACCCTTCTGCGTCGCCAGAAACTGCGGGTCGTCGACCTGCACAAACACACCGTCCTGTAACGTTACCTGGCGGGTGGTGTCGTCATAAAGCACTGTGCCCGCTCTGCCCTGCGCGGTACGTTTCTCCTTGGGCTGGACGAGGCGGAAAGTCACCTGCCCCTCGGCTCTGGCTCGCATCAAACGGGTTTCCTGCCCTGCCTGCAGGCGCGATTCGGCGGTGATTGTGCTGGCTTCCATGCGCATCTGCCCGTCGGTGCTCTCCAGAACCACACGATTTCCCGTCACTCTCACCGTAACGGTTCCATCCTTTTTATACTCTGTAACAATCTGCTGATAGCGGCTGAGCCGGTACTGTCCAACCTGCATCTGCGCCAGAGCAGGCAGCATGGTTACCATGAAACAGGCTATCAGTATTGGTTTTTGTGCAAATCTCATACACTTTACCCCTTCCACTACTCTTACGGCGAGGAGACCCGCATCATCTGCAAAGCGGTATCCAGCTCCACCTCCTGGGCACGCAGGCTGAACTGCTTGCCCGTGATAACCACATCTCCCCTTGCTATCAGACGATTCTGGCGTGCCAGCCATATCACTTCTTTCGCCTGCAGGTTGACGCCGTTCACCCTTGAGCGGGCACGAACGTCGCCGGTGGCTTCGATGCGCCACTGCTTCTGCAGGGCACGCACCTGCGCTGCGCGCAGGTCGGTGGTTGGCTGCCCCTTTTCGTACAGCACACACTGCACGTTCTCGAAGACGCCCGTTGCCCCTGCTTGTGCGCTTTTTGCCTCCGCACGGGGCACAACCGCTTCCCAGACCGTCTGGCTGGGAGTGCCGGGCTCCAGCCACGTCAGGCGCAGACCCTCTGTCTCCACCTGCAGGGAGGGCAGGTGCGCCCGCTGCTGCTCTGGCTGACGCGGAGGGGATGTATTTCGGTTTTCCCGCTGTGTGGCGCACCCCATGCCGCTGAGCCATACACAGCCACACAGCAGCGCAGCAACAAGCTGTATCCGGTTCATAGCGGGTACATGTTACACGAAGGACAGCGTGATGTGCAAGTTAGCGGACGGGGCAGGGGATAGACACAGAGCCATGAAAAGCAATGCCGGTACCCCACGGGGGTACCGGCACACAAAACCGGCGAAACTACTTGATTTCGACAGTTGCGCCTTCGGCTTCGAACTTCGCCTTGATTTGCTCCGCCTCTTCCTTGGTCACGCCCTGCTTGATGGGCTGTGGCGCGCTCTCCACCAGGTCTTTTGCTTCCTTCAAGCCCAGGTTGGTGATTTCGCGCACCACCTTGATGACCTGAATCTTCTTCTCACCCACCGACTTGAGGATGACATCGAAGGACGTCTTCTCCTCTTCAGCAGGAGCGGCTTCTGCGGCTGCACCTGCCGCTGCCATTCCCGGCATTGCGGCCACTGCCACCGGTGCCGCAGCGGTCACGCCAAACTCTTCCTGAAGAGCCTTCACCAGCTCGTTCAGTTCAAGCACACTCATGCCCTTGATGGCTTCGATAATCTCTTCCTTGGTCAGTGCCATGGTTGTACTCCCTCCTTACGCGCTTTGCGCAGATTTCTTGTCGGCTATCGCCTGAACGGTGTATACGAAATCACGCAGGATACCCTGCAGAGTGCCCACCAGTCCGGTGATAGGCGACTGCAGTCCACCTACCACCTGTGCAATCAGCACCTCGCGCGGCGGCAGTTTCGCCAGTTCCTGAACGGCTTCTGCACTGTAACGTTTACCGCCAAGAACAGCGCCCTTGACCGTCAACACGCGCAGTTCCCGGATGGCATCCGCTATCGCCTTGGCGGTGGCTGCTTCGTCGCCGTGAATAAAGGCAACAGCGGTCGGACCCTCCAGGATGTCGTCCAGGTTGTCGGTGACGAGCCCCTGCGACGCGAGTTTGAAAAGCGTGTTCTTCACCACCCGGTACTCCGCCTGATTCTGGCGGAGCTGCCGGCGCAGCTGGGTAATCTGAGATACGTTCAGCCCGCGATAATCGGTGAAGATGACGCCTTTCGACGCGCTCAGCCACTGGCGGATCTGCTCCACCTGCGCCACCTTTTGCGGATTGGGCGTTGCTCGCACGCGGTATCCACCTCCTTTCTGTTGGCGCGCTCCAAAGCACAACGGGGAACCCTGCCAGAGGCGAGGGTTCCCCGTACGAAACCACTCATCGCGCCAGCGGCGCGATATGGATTTCCGAACACACCCCATCTTCGCCTCGGCAGGCGGATACCCCATTAAGCTCTTATCGAGCGCCTGCTGTCTTCGGACAGCCTGCCCTGTGGGCAAGCGGTATGATTATACTTCAGGTTTCTGTCAAATGCAAGCCTTCAGGCGATGATGTTGGGGATTCCATCCAGGGCAGGTGCCAAACTGACTGGCGATGTGTTCGTGCCACAGCCCATAAAGCGCGGGCCCAAATCTTCCACCCATTTCTCGCCTTTCTGCTTGCGCAGCTCGTTGATTTTTTCCCGGAACTCCCAGTCGGCATCCTGCACAACGGTTTTGACATCCCGTTGCTCACCGGTGACTCGCATCAGATGCTTGATCCAGCGGCTGCCAAAAGTGACGTGGGTGCGCTCGTCCACAATGTCGTATTCATGTTCCAGGGCGGAGAGCGGGTCGTTGCGTTTCCACGCCGCCGCCACCCATGCCCGCTTAGGCTCAAAGCTGCACGCCTCGCCTACCTGAGTCAGGCTCGCCAGCCGATGCAGCAGGCTTAAGCTCGTCCAAACAGTGTAATGTCCAACGGGAATGGGCACGCTGTAGGGGTCTACACCGAACGCTTTCAGCCTTTCGAAGCCCATCATCGTGTGGCGTGCTTCGTCCCACATTTGCCGAATGAACTCCATGTAGTAGTCGAAGGGCATGTCGTACTTGCGACCGTCATACACGATACTGCCCACGATGTCGATGACAGGCAGTTCGGTGAAGTGGGTATAGGCAGTGGGTATGGCTTCGTATTCGGGCCAGTCTGGCAGAGTATAGCGGTCTGCGCTGCGGATGGTGAACCGCTCCTCCAGCGCCATCTCGGTGGGGTAGTGCCATTCGGGATATTCTGGAATGGGTGGGGCATCGGCGGGCGGACGCACCCCGAAGATGCCACCAATCGCGTACAGATGTTCGCGCAACTGCTGCTCGAACGTCAGGTCGCGCAACCTGCCTACCTGCTCTTTGCGCTTCAGGTAGTCCGTGCCCCAGCCGATGTCGCGCTTGAGCAGTGGCAGGTGCATCTCGAACAGCTCACGCGTCGGCGCGTCGTTTATCGGCAACGTATATCGATAATGGAGACTGTACGCCTTGTATTGAGCAGGGCGGATCACATAATACAATGCACCAAGCAGAGCCACATCATCCTTTGCGGTCATCAGGTGACGTACGAAATTCCGCCATTGCGGCAACACTTTGCGCTCAGCCTCGCTGACCAGAAAGTCGCGCAGGCGGGCACGCACGTCTCGGGCGCGGAGCATCGCCGAATGCAGGTGGTGGCTCAGCTCACACTTAGCCTCCAGGTCAGGCAGGATAGAGATGGCCCCTGCCAGCGTCGTTGCCAGCTCGAACTCGAGGGAGAAATAGTGATGGAAAATCGCCTGGTTTTCTTCCACACGGAAGTACGTCTGTTGTTTCTTCCGCCGCGTGTTCCCAGACACACGTTGTGCTGCACGGTCAGACGTGCGATGCACAATAGCCACAGCGGTTCCCTCCTCTCGTGTGCGTTTTGGTTAGTATAGCAAAACGTTTTCGAGAACACAAGAGGAGAAACCTGCCCGAGAGCGACTTACATCCTTCCCAGAGCGGTGTCGCGTTTGCGCTTCAGGTAAGCCGCCTCAGCCTGCACCATCTTCGCCAAAGACGCGCCGGCAGGCACGGTAAACTCCGCGTGTACCGAACAGGGTCCGGTAAAGCCTTCCTTGACCAGCAGGCGAAACACCTCGCCCCACGCAACGCCTCCCTGCCCGGCGGGAACGCATTCCCAGTGCAGCTTCTGTTCGTCCCCTGACAGCTGCAGGATGGGCTTATAGTCTTTCAAACCCACCATAGCCAGATATGGTTTGACCATTGCCAGTGCGAACGCAAATGGTTCCCCGTTCACCACCAGGTGCCCGGCATCCAGATACGCTCCGATGGCTGCGGGGTCAAAGTCGCGTAACAGATGCATGAGCGCAGCGGCGTTCAAACCCATGTATCCCATACCGCTATGCGTATGGTAAACCACCTTCACGTGATAGCGGCGAGCGAGCTTCTGCCAGCCATCCAGCGCGCGGCGAACGTTATCCACTTCCTGCCAGTACTGCCCCTTCGCCGGGTCAAACAGGAAGTAGCCGAGTTTGAGAATACGCACGTTAGCGACGTCCATCGCCCGCAGTAAAGGTTCCGCGTATGGAGTGGTGGGATAGAGCAGGCTGGTCTCACCTGTTACAGCCAGTACCGGTTGGTCGGACTCTGCCAGACGCTTTGCTGCCAGGGGGAGCGCGTGTTCCACATTGTCCGGGTTCACCGGATGCCCCTTGCGTACCGCGAGGTCCCAGCCTTCAGTACCCAGCTCCCGCCCCAGGGACACCAGCTCACCGATGTCATATTGCTGAAACATCTTGCTGAAAACGACGATGCGCATTGCCTTTTCCTCCCTTCACGGTTCCAGAGGCAGTACCGGTCGCCTGCCCCGAATCCGTGCGATTTGCCCGGCGCGGCGCACGTCCGGAGGAACGCCCATGTTATAGTTTTCGCGGTCCATGCTGCGCGCCCTCTCTATGCTCCGAAAAGCCTCTTCGATCTGCCCTGCGCGCGACTGCGCACCACTCAAAACCACCACCGCCCACGGGTCCTCCGCCGACTGTTTGACCGCTTTCTGTGCCAGTTCCACCGCAAGCCGTTTGTCCTCAGCACACAGCGATTGCCCACACAACACCCATGCGTCGTTGGGGCGGATGCTCGCTGCCAGCGCAAAGTAGCGCGCAGCAGCCGCGATGGAACCCACCGCTAATGTCTCATACCCTTTCTGCGCCAGAGCCAGCCAGTTCAGCGGGTTGCTCAGCAGGGCATCGCGGAAATGGTCTTCGGCACGCGGGAAGTCGCGCGTTTCCGCAAAAGCGGTCATCAGCAACGTATCTATCCACCCGGATGCCATCCCTTGCGTGTGAAGCGGCACCAGAATACGCAGCGCGTCGGAAGGTTTCATTTCGCGCAAAGCGATTTCTGCACGCGCCAGTGCCAGCAGGGTCTTTGCCTCGCCGGTTTCCTGCAGGTTCTCCACGACGCTACGTGCCTCCGTGGTTCTGGCGCGTGCCGCTTTTATCAGTGCACGGAATATGCTGACCACCGTTTTGTCTTCTGCCTGTCGCTCCGCCAGGTTGCACATCCGCTCCGCATCCTGCCACCTTCCGGCAAGTAAATAACAGCGTGCTGCAGACAGAAAGTTTTGCCTGTTGCTACCTGCCTGCAAGTAGGTCGTGGCTGCCTCCTCCAGCCTGCCCAAACGTGCCAGCGCGTGGGCTTTCTCCTGAGGCGTTTTCGCCTGAGAGAGAAGCAGTTCTCCGCCGCGCCGGGCTGCCTCTACCGCCGATTCCAGACTGGCAAACCTTTTCTCCTGGTCTAACTTCTGCGCGAAGGCTACTCGCACATGCGCTTGTGCCAGAGTCTCGAAGGTTTCGGGAGAGGGTGAGAGCTTTGCCGCCTGCTCCGCGCTCTCCACGGCTTTTGTCCACTGAGATACCCCCAGCCACGCACGCGCCAGCAGGTGGTGTGCTTGCCCATCGTTCGGGAGCAGACGCACCGCCCGGCGTGCTGCCTTCAGTGCATCGTCCCATCGGCCCTCTGCCAGATGTTCGCGAGACGCCTCCAGGTAGAAAGCTCCACCGCGCGATAAGCCGTTGTCCACCACATAGCGCACCTCGGTCGTCATCATGCGGTCACTCATATCCAGCACGCGCACTGTCAGCACGTGTTCGCCTTCCGACACAGAAAGAGTATCCCATGTCCACGTATACGGGGTACTGGTATCGCTGCCCATCAGGTTGCCATCCAGCAGGAAATCCACCCGCTTCAACGGCTCGCTGGAGGTCACCCGTATCTCGACGATGTCCGACACCTTACTCCCCGCCTCGGGAACCACTGTCAGGCGTGGTGGAAACCCCATCACGATGGCGATTGCCAGCCAAAACAGCATTTTCATGGCTCTACCTCCTCTTATTCATCGCTTCCCACATCACGGCAGGACACCCTCAATCGGGAGTATCCGTTGTTGAACAGCACGCTGACCACCACCACAGGCATCGTCTGCCCATCTGGCGGCTGAAACGAGGCTTCTGCACGTTCCATCGGTCTGACATTTGCCAGTACCACGGTATCGCCTTCCGCCGAATCCTCCAGAGCGAAACGCAGTGCCTTCCACAACTCGCTACCCGCGTTGATGACGGTTACTTTAACCGCTTTATCGTCCCACGATACGCCCACCGCCACATTCAGCAGAGCCGACGAAAGCTCCGACAGGGCATCGATCGCCGCGTCCGCCTCATCAGCCACCTCTTTCAGCGCAGCTTGCTGGGACGCCACCGCTCTGATTCCGCTGACCAGAAACAACATTCGGTGTACGCCGCGCGCCGTCATCCGCACATTGCCTCCACGCAGACGCGCCATGGACTGACGCCAGTGGTTGTCCACCTCGCGCATGAGCGAGGCTAATCGGGACAGCACGCCAGCGGGTGCTTTGCTCTGCCATATCGACCGCCGAAGACCAACGAGCGTTTTATCTATTTGTTGTCTTCTCTCTGCAAAGCGCAGCACCAACCCTGTGTCAGCCTGAAGCCACTCTGTTCGCTGTACCTTTCTGCCTGCTCCGTATTGCAACAGCCCGTTGCGTCGCTCGAAGGCAACGATTTCCCCTCCCCTGGTGAGTGTTAATCGCTCTACGGTGTAAACCCCGGCAGGTAACTCCCCTTCTATCGTCACCCTGAGCTTCTGAGGCGAGCTGTTCCACAACGCCAGCGTCCATGTCCGTTCCTGCCGCAGAGCCGCAGCACGTAACTGCTCATCGCTGCTGTCGCAGAGCAGGGTTTCTCCGTCGTCCCATCCCGCCCATCGCACGACGGCTGCCAGGTCGCCCGCAGGCTCGGTCGCGCCGACAAACTGGTGAAATGGAACGAGAGGTGTCTGGGCGCTCTGGGGGTACCACTTCACTTTCTCCTCCACCTGTGCCCACGCAACATGCAAACACCCCACACTCAGGAGTATGCTAGCCGCCAGAAACTTCACCCTCCGCTTCCTCCTCTACCAATCGCCGGCGCAGACGCCGTTCGAACTCGTCGCGGGGCAGTAATATGCGCCTGTCACAGTGCGTGCAGACCAGCCTCACATCTGCCCCCAATCGCACCACCCGCCAGCGGTTAGCCCCGCAGGCATGGGGCTTGCGCAACACTACATAATCTCCTATTTGCACTGGCAGGATTTCCATGTGCGTCATCCAATTTTCCTTGTATCCGATGCATTTGCCAAAAAGGACTAACCGTATGGAGATACGCGCTCCCTATCCTCATGAGCTGGACGAGATGCTGGAACTGATGTGTCGCGCTTTCGACCTGGACGCTGAACTGGCACGAGATATATTTTACTCCGACCCCTTCTTTGACCTGCTGGAGCGACGGGTGCTGGTGGACAAGGGGAAGTTGATTTCCTGCCTGACACTGGTGCCCGGTGTGTTCGCGCTGGGCAATGCACGCATACCTCTGACGGGAATCGCGGGCGTTGCCACGCACGAGGAGTACCGACGCAGAGGTTATGCTGGCGCGCTCTTGCGGGATACCATCAAACTGATGTACGACAAAAAAGTGCCTCTCTCCATGTTATACCCCTTTTCGCCTCGCTATTATCGGAAGTTTGGCTGGGAAATCGCTGCGGTAGAATGGTGGTGCGAGATACCCTCCCACCTGCTGTTGCCCTGCTCAGAGAGCCGCTTCGTCCGCCCCTATCGGGAGGGTGACCTGCCGCACCTGCACCGCGTGCATGACATCTACCTGCACAATACCCCCGGCGGTTTCGAACGTGAGCCAGCCCGATGGCAGTGGATTATGCGACAAAAATATCAGTGCGTCGTTGCCGACTTTCATGGAGCGGTAGAGGGTTATCTGGTTTACGACGTGCAGTCCGGGCGCAACCGTGTAGAAGTTCGAGAGATTATCTTTATCACATCTCGCGCCCAACGCGCTCTGCTGGGTTATCTCTCCAGCGGCAATCTGGCGGAAAAGATAGGCGTTGTAGCCCCCGTTTACCATGCCCAGCACTGGAGCACCTGGATAACCGACAACGAGGATGACCTGTTGCTGGATGCGCGCGGGGGGCTGCGACCCACCTACATGCTGCGCATTGTCCATCTACCTGCCCTGATAGATTGCCTGCGCCCACACTGGCGACGCTGGCAGGGAGCCATTCGTCTCTTGGTCGAAGACAGCTTTATCCCCGGAGGAAAACAGCAGGCACTGCTCACAGGCGAAGACAGCGCAAAACCCGTTAAAACCACGCAGTGGGCACAGGGTAGCGTGCAAGTTTGGAGCCAGATAGTTGGTGGCTATCTTGCCCCTTCGGAAGCGTATTCAGCAGGTCTCATCACACTGTCTGATCCACAAGTGGCAGATACACTGGATGACCTGTTCCCGAAATACTACCCATTCACCACGATAGCCGAGAGGTTCTGACCTACTCATCCAGCATACGGGTGCTGTTGTCGGGCAGTTCACGCGCCCCGCCCCTGACCTGCACATAGAAGCCGTAGAGCAAGAACGGCACGCTGGCCACACCGGCGATGCGGGTTATCCAGTAGGCAAACTGCGCCAGCACCAGCACCAACCAGCCCACGACGGACGCCGTAAGAAGCAGTAAGCCAATCGTCAGATAGATATTCAAGCCCTTCATGACCGCCTCCCCTTGGGGTTTCTATTCTCCTCGACACGCCGAAGCCAGCAAAGTTTCTCTGCACGTTAATCGACCAGCGCGGCGTGAGCCTTGCGGGGAGAGCTGCACAAAGCGCGTACCGCTTCTACGATATGCTCCGCCGACAACCCGACGAGCCGGCGCAGGATATCGATGGAGCCGTGTTCGATGAATTCATCCGGTATACCCAGGTGTTTCACCTGCACGTCGGCGACGCCCTCGTGTGCCAGCAGCTCCAGCACCGCAGCACCGAACCCGCCGCACACGGTATTCTCCTCGACCAGCACGAAACGTGGAACACGTTGCGCAAAACGCAGGATAGTCTCTCTGTCCAGTGGCTTCGCAAAGCGAGCATTCACCAGCGCGACATGCATCCCTTCCTGTTCCAGCTGCTGCACCGCCGCAAACGCGGTCGCCACCATCGAACCGATGGCGAAAATGACTGCGTCATTCCCCTCGCGCAACACCTCTGCCTTTCCGAGCTCAATGGGGCTGTCCGGTACACCCCAGTCCATCGCAGGCACCGCCCCCCGCGGGTAGCGTATGGCAACGGGACCGCTGTGCGCGACAGCAAAGCGCAACATCGCACGCAGTTCCTCTCCATCTTTCGGGGCCATAATCACGACATTAGGAATCAGGCGCAGATACGAGAGGTCATACACTCCGTGGTGTGTCGCGCCGTCGTCCCCAACCAGACCACCGCGGTCCAGCGCCAGCACCACGTGCAGATTCTGTATAGCCACATCGTGTAAAACCTGATCAAAAGCGCGCTGCAGGAAGGTCGAGTAAATGGCGGCTACTGGCACCATTCCTTCCGCTGCCAGCCCAGCCGCGAAGGTAACGGCATGTTGTTCGGCAATGCCGACATCGAAGTACCTTTCTGGGAACTTCTCCTGAAACTTGACCAATCCAGTCCCATCGGGCATTGCTGCGGTAATGCCCACCACCTTGGGGTTCTCCTCCGCGATACGTATCAGCTCATCCGCGAAGACCTGCGTGTAGGTTTCCCCTACTGCCTTCTTTTCCATCTTCCCGTCGTGCACGCAGAAGGGAGTGACACCGTGGTACTTTCGTGCATCGGCTTCGGAGAATTCGTACCCCTTGCCCTTCACGGTAATGACATGTATCAAAACGGGACCTTTCAGCTCTTTGGCGTGCGAGAAAACGTCTATCAACAGGTCGATATCGTGCCCATCCAGCGGACCGATGTATTCAAAGCCCATCTCCTCAAAGATGGCTCCTGTGTTTTCTGGAGCCACAATGTGCGTGATGCCGTGCTTGAGACCTCGGGCGTGTTTGGCAAGGATACGCGCTCTGCCTGGTAGGCCCTCCAGCACTTCCTTCGCTCGATGTTCTGCCCGCTGGTACCAGGGTTGCGCCCGCAAACGCGAGAGGAAAGTGGCAAGCGCGCCCACGTTCTCTGCAATCGACATCTCGTTATCGTTCAACACAACGGTCAGGTCGGTCTTCGCTTCTGCAGCGTTGTTCAGCGCCTCCAGCGCCATGCCCGCCGTGAGCGCAGCGTCCCCGACCACTGCTACCACACGCTCGCTGCTACCCCGCAAATCGCGGGCTTTGGCAAAACCCAACGCAGCGGAGATAGCGGTGCCAGCATGTCCTGCCCCCCATACGTCATATTCGCTCTCGTCGCGGCGCAGGAAGCCGCTGATGCCACCGTACTGCCTCAGAGTGCCAAACCGCTCCAGCCTGCCGGTGAGCAGCTTGTGGGCATAAGCCTGATGCCCCGTGTCCCAGATAATCTTGTCCTGCGGCATGTGCCACACGCTATGCAACGCGATGGTTAGCTCCACAGTTCCGAGGTTGGAGGCGAGATGTCCACCGGTGCGGGAGAGGGTTTCAATGATGGTTTCGCGGACCTCCGCCGCGAGCTGTTGCAGCTGCTCCCGGCTCATGGAACGCAAATCTGCGGGTGAGCGAACGATCTCCAGCAAACGCACGCACCTTCTCCTTCTTTGAGGGATTTCTTACCGTACTCAGTGTACCTTACTCTACACAACGTGTCAATGGAGAGAAGGGGAAACGGTAAGACCACTCGCAGCGGCCTTTTCGCTTCGCTTCTGCTCATACATGTCCTGGTCTGCCAGCAATAGCAGGCTGGTGTCACCGTTGCTCACAGTAGCACATCCGATACTGAGCGTGACCTCGCAGGGCAAATCCAGCTGTGCCGTAGCCTCTTTCAACGCCTGTTGTAAACGCTGCGCCAGCATCCGCGCTCCAGCCTTGTCCGTGTCCGGTAACAGTATCACAAACTCGTCGCCGCCGTAGCGGGCAGGAATGTCGCCAGCCCGCACCTGCTGAAGCACCTGCCCAACCACCTGCAACACCATATCACCGGTTTCATGCCCGTAAGTGTCATTGATTTGCTTGAAATTATCGATATCCATGAGCAGCAACGATACCAGACGGGGATGCCTTTGTGCGCCATGCAGAATCTGCCGGTAAGCAACCTCGAAGTAGAGGCGATTGAACAGACCCGTCAGCGGGTCCTGGTACACCTTTTGCAGGAGGTCGGACTGCGTTTCCAGAACATCCAGAGAGGCTGCCATCATCTGCACGGTTACCCGCAGCCACTCGGTCTCGTCTGCGCTGAAATCGCCATGCGGTTCTTCTCGCCACAGGAGGATGCACCCTTTCACCATGTCGCGAACGGTCATCTCGTCAGCAACGCAGTATTGACCATGACGACGAATGAGACTCTCCATGTTTCTCACCCACACATTCAGCCCATCGCCGGGTGAGGGCATCTCCCAGAGCTGACGATACAACCAGTTTGGCACGCTACCGATGGCAAACCGATGCCACGAGTTATTCCACGATGAGAACCACAGCAACGTGCATCCTGCCGCCTGCAACAGTTCGCACAGCCGTCTCAAAGAGTTTTCCACAATGATGCGATACGCCTGATGACTAGGGTCCTCGGAAGGCGTTCCTATCGGCGATCTGTTGGTCTGCAGGATACTTTGCGCGAGGCGGGCGAAACGGGGCATCAGACGGTGATGCAGGGAACCGATTTTCGCTACCTTCACAGCAACGTACACCCTGAACAACGGATAACCGCTACAGACCACCGCATAGGTTTGCCCTTGAGACTGCACCACTACCGGGGAGGATTGAGCACGTGTTCTGGTCATCTGTTGCAACAGGTGCACGTTCTGGAGACTCATATTGCGCACAACCAGCGTATAGACCGAATGCTCGTGTTCCACCCAGATGGCTCCAGTGTCGCTCCGCAACGCCGCAAGCATTGTGTCCACCAGCTGCTCTATCGCCTTCGCCGTGTAGCGAGGGAGGGATGCGAGGCGAGGCGACAGAGAAGCCCCGTTGTCGCCACTATCGGACCGATTTCGAACTTGTGTGAAACTCATTCACTTGCCCCTCCAGAGGATGTCCCGTACAGCGCGTCCTCCTCCCGATATGTTGCCAGCCAGGCAACGATAGCATCGCGGTGGAAACGCCAGTGCTTACCCACCTTGCGCCCCGGCAGTTTGCCCTGCTCGGCGAGACGGTAGACGGTATGCACGGACAGCCGCAAAAAATCCGCAAGTTCTCGCACACTCATCACTTCGGTGGTAGCTGTTTCCGGATTCTTCTTTTGTGTTTTCCTGCTCATTTTTTGCTCTTTATTGCGTCTGTTTGCTGTTCTTATCATCGGTAAAACTATCGGGATTCTTTAGGGTTATTTCCGCAGCAGTGAATCCGCCTTACAGCAGAGAAAAGAGTCTATACCATGCACGTCACGCTTTTGCGAGCGCATCCACACAGCGCACCCAGCATGAAGCGAGTCACACAGGCAATGCACCGGTATCTGCCTGTGCCGTGCGAAATCCGATACGTGAGCCTGCGCCCCCCAACGATTCTCCGATGGCGCGTGCCTGCGGCGGTTATCCACGTTCTGTACGTGCTCTTCACGCAACGATACCTTCAACATCTGGCAGCCCGCCTGCCGCGCTGCGATGTACTGCACGTGGTAGACCACAGCGAGTCCTTCCTGTTTCCAGTTACATCTGCGAACCGGAAGGTCGTTACCTGTCACGACCTGATACCGCTCGTCATGCAGAATATCTATCGCCACCCTTTAAGCCGGATGCTGGGGCAATGGCTGTATCGAAGGTCAATCGAGCACCTCACAGACGCAGAAGTCATCATCACCTGCAGCCACGCCACTGCCAGCGACCTGATGCGTCTCTTTTCTGTGCCCGCGCAGAAAGTGAAAACGGTATATAACGGCGTGGATACCGGCTTTTTCACCGTCCTGCCAGACGACCTGCGGCGGCGCAAACGCGAGGAGCTGGGGTTCCAGCCGCACGAGATAGCGATACTGCACGTCGGCTCGAACGCCCCCTACAAGAACATTCCAGCCGTCCTGCGCACGGTAGCACACCTGCGCCACATCGGTCATCCGGTGAGGTGGGTCAAAGCAGGACAGCCCTTACCGCCATCCCACCAGCGATTGGCACGCGAGCTGGACATTGCAGATTGCATTCAGGTGGACGCCGATACAGACGACCTGCGCCTTCGCGACCTGTACCAGAGCTGCGATGTCCTGCTTTTTCCCTCGTGGCGCGAAGGATTCGGTTTGCCGGTACTGGAATCGCTGGCGTGCGGCACGCCAGCAGTAATTGCAGACACCCCTGCGCTGAACGAGTGGGCAGGCAAGGTCTGTCCGGTTGCATCGCCGAACGACGTACAGTCGCTGGCGGAGAAGGTGCTTCTGAGCGTGGAAGAGAGCCGTTCACACGCTGTGCGGGCACGCTGGCGCGAATTCGCTCTGCAGTTCGAATGGCGAAGCATCGTCCGGCAAATCGCGGAGGCGTATGCTCAGGATTAATGCCATGCGAATCCTTTATGTGAATCAGTGGGGAGGGCTGGGCGGAGCAGAAATCAGTTTGCTGCGCGTGCTGGAGCGCCTGCCGCGCGATCAGGTGCAACCGGCTCTGGCTTGCCCGCCCGGCGCACTTGCCGAAGAGGCGCGCGCTCTGGGGATAGATGTGCTTCCCATCGAGTTCCCTTCCCTGCGCCGCAGCAGTAAACTGAGCGAGGGTGTTTCTCAACGGCTCCGTAATGCTATCGCGCGGTCCGACCTGGTGCATGCCTACTCCGTACGCGCGGGGTGGTTTGCCGGCCGTCCTTGCCGCGACCTGCGCGTGCCGTTGGTGTGGTCTATCCACGACCTGTTCCCCTTCCCCTGGCAGAGGATATGGCTTCGAACGGTGGCTCAGCGCTATGCACAAGCGGTGGTTGCCTACTCCAGGGCGTTACAAAGACAGATGGGAAGGAGGCTGCAGGACAGGGTACAGCACCTCCCGCACGGCGTGGACACCTCCCTGTTCCGCCCGCTGGAGCCTCCAGCGCGTACGGAGGTGCGCCGTCGGTTTGGCACCCCTGCCGATGTTCCTGTGGTGATTCACGTGGGAAGGGTGATGCCCTTCAAAGGACAGCACCTCTTTTTGCAGATGGCGCAGATACTGCGTTGCCAGCATCGTGAGGCTGTCTTCTGGCTGGCGGGTGATGACAGCATGGGAGACCATCGTTATGCCGTGAGGGTGCGGGCAATGTCCGAGGCAAATCATTCGCAGATACGCTGGTTGGGATTTCAGCGCGACATTGCTCCTGTTATCGCCGCTGCTGACGTGCTGGTACATTGCAGTACCCGCCCGGAGCCGTTTGGTCTGGTCATTCTGGAGGCAATGGCAAGCGGTGCTGTCGTTGTTTCGGCAAATCGGGGTGCGCCAGCCGAAATCATGGAGAACGGACGAACCGGTATTCTGACGCCCCCAAACAAACCCCGTCCCCTGGCGGATGCCGTGCATTCCCTGCTCACCAGCGAGCAACAACGATGGGAGATAGCCTCTTCGGCGCGCCGCGCGGTCTGTGAACGATATACTTTAGAACAGCATATCCAGCGCCTTCTCGCGCTGTATCAGAGTCTACTGTAAACCACGTTGCCACCGCTCGAAGTGCTCGCGAGCGAGGCGTTCCCAGCCCTGGCGCACCAGATTCAGCCCGAACATGTACAGCTCGAACCGTTCGGACAACCGTCTGAACAACGGCGCCTCCTAACGCCACTCGCCCTCTTCAAAGGTGGAAACGATGTAGTAGGACTTCTTGCCCTGCTGCACGTAATCGATCAGCGCATCTTTGCTCAGCGCGTGGCGAAGGCGCGGCATCGCCTCTGGATAGACGCCTGACCAGAACAGCGTAAAGTCCCCGATATGACGATGTACCTCACGCTCGCGGGCAAAGGATGTGGCGTTGAGCAACATATCGCCTTCCGCCAGCATCTCGGCTACCTCTTGTAACGCCCTGCCGCGAGCATCGCGGATGCGGTAGACGTTATCGACGTGGGTAA
This sequence comes from Bacillota bacterium, assembly GCA_023511455.1. Lineage (NCBI taxonomy): Bacteria > Bacillati > Bacillota > Bacillota bacterium. The sequence goes on along the minus strand of JAIMBJ010000023.1, from coordinate 19,579 downwards.
ACTCGGTCAGCAGGTTCACCATGTAGCGTAAAACCGCAGGCTCGTACTCCTGAAGCACGCGCGTAAACGCCTGCTCCACTAGGGTAGCAAACAATTGCCGCAGCGGATGTTGTTCTGAGATAGGCTGTGGCATTGCTTTGCCCTCCTGTGCCCAACCGTCTCAGAGAAACTTGCCACACTATCTTCATCTATTATACTATGACCGTGAGGAGAAGGGTTTCGTTCCATCATCAGGGGACGGGATTGTCAGCGTCTACCTCTGGAGGCAAACGGGATGTCTCATAATGGAAAACCCGAGGACCGTTCCGCGCTGGATATGCCTGCCTGGATGGTTGCACTGGTCATCGTGGTGATGCTGTTGATTGCCCTTTTGGCTTTCTGGCACAGCGCAAGGGTCTCGTACCAGTCGCTTCCGCGCAATCAGTCCGCCGTGGTGGAGCAGTAGAAAAAGGGCGTCCCAACCGCGGGACGCCCAGAGACGACCGCTTCTATCGCGGTGGCAGCTGTTCCGGCGCAACGGTAGCGTTGGCACCTTTGCCTTTCATCGGTCCCGTGTAGTATCCGGGTGCCGAAGGCTCAGGAAGTGGTCTGGGGCGCGTATTCACCCAGTAAGCCACCGCGTGGTGCTATGCGGGCGGCTTCCATCGATTAGACACGCGCTTCCCTGATGGCAGGTAGGTTAACCTCAGTTACAGAACTGAATCGGCATCACGGTTACCATCGTGGAGGCACCCGATGAAAATCTGTTTCAACACCATCACCTGCGGGGCAGATAAACCGCTGGAAACAACGCTCGACCTGCTGGGCAAATACGGTTACGATGGCGTGGAGATCGAGGCTGGGCGTATCGATGACTATCTTACGCGCCATTCTCTCAGCGACCTCAGACGCCAGCTGGCAAAGAACTGCCTGCAAGTCGCGGCAGTGATGGCGTTTCCCTTTTTCGCCTTCGATACCGTCCAGCAGGAAGAGCAGTTGCGTCGCATCGACAGGTATGCACGCACCGCCCGCCAGCTGGGCAGCAAAACCCTTCTCTGCTTCACTGCCGACGCCCCACCGCCGGGCATGGGCATCGCCGAGGCGATTGAGCGCGCAGGCAAATCCGCCCAGCGCTACGGCGAGGTCAGTGGGCAGTATGGGGTGAAATGCGCGCTGGAGCCAATCGGTGGCGCGCCCTTCATGCCCGGACCGCGACAGGCACTGGCGGTGGTCGGAGCATCTACCAGCCGGAACGTCGGCATCATGATGGACACCTTCCACTACTATAAGTCGGGCATCCCGCTGGAAGAGATACGCCGGTTGCCCAAAGAGCACCTGCTCATCGTACACGTCAACGACTGCCCCGACCTGCCTCGCGAGCAGATGAACGACAGCCACCGTGTGTATCCCGGGCACGGCGTGATACCGCTGGTGGAGGAGTTCCGAATTCTTAAAAACGAGATAGGCTACACGGGGTTCTTGAGCATCGAAATCTTTAACCGCGACTACTGGGCAGACAGTCATGAAAACGTCATCCGTAACGCCAAAGCCGCGCTGGATGCTGTGCTGGCAAAAATCTAATGAAGGAGGAGGCAAAACGTGGAAAAGATTCGTTTGGGATATGTTGGAGCAGGCTTTATGGCACAGGCAGTGCACCTGCCCAACTTCACCGCCCTGCCCGACTGTGAAGTGGTGGCGCTGGCGGAGGTGCGCCCGCAGCTCGCGCAGAAGGTGGCGGAGCGTTTTGGCATCCCGCGTGTATATACCACGCATAGCGAGCTGCTGTTAGACCCAGACATTGATGCCGTTGCGGTATCGGCGCATTACGTGCATCAGGCGCAGGTGGCAGAAGACGCGCTGCGGGCGGGCAAGCCTGTGTTCATGGAAAAACCAATGGCTCTGACGGTGGAGCGTGCGGAACGCATGTTACAGGCGGCGCGAGAGGGAGGCGGTCGCCTGATGGTTGCCTACATGAAGCGATACGACGCCGGCATTGAGCTGGCAAAGCAACTCATCGACCAGTGCCGCCAGTCCGGCGAGCTGGGCAAACTCTTCTACCTGCGAGCCCGCTGCTTCGGAGGCAACTGGACGGCAGGCAACTCGGCAACGGTCATCCAGACCGACGAACCTTACCCCAGTGCGCCCAACGAGGTACCCCAGTGGCTGCCTGAGAAATACCACCACAGCTACATCGCCTACCTGCAGGTGTACTGCCACAACGTGAACCTCGCCCGCTGGCTGCTGAACGCTGGTGATGACTGGCAGGTGACAGCCGTCGACCTCGACGACGACGCCTTCACGGGTGTGGCTGTACTGCGGATGGGTGGCGTGCGTGTTTCACTGGAAACGGGGGGACTGGCAGCGCACCAGTGGGATGAAGATAGCCAGGCATACTTCCAGAAGGGGTGGGTGAAGGTAACCTCGCCCCCGTTGCTGCTGCGCAACTCCTGTGCTACCGTAGAGGTTTATCGTGCAGAGGATGGCGCAGAGTACTCCCGCCACTTTCCCGAAGAGGGCTGGTCGTGGTCGTTTCAGCGTGAGGCGGCACACTTCATCCACTGCATACGCACGGGCGAACCATTTCGTTCTTCTGGAGAAGATGCGATTCAGGACGTCCGTATCTTCGAAGCCATCTATCAGAAGTGGCTGGGGATGTGAAAGGGGGGAACTTTGCGTGCATATCCGCGTTCTAATACAACGGGAGCCCGATGCAGCGGACCTTCCCCTGCCCCAGTATGCCACGCCCGGGTCGGCGGGGGCAGACCTGTACGCGGCGATAGATGAACCGGTGATACTGCAACCCGGTGAGCGTCGAAAAATCAGCACTGGCATCCGCATTGCCCTGCCGCCGGGTTACGAAGCACAGGTACGCCCGCGCAGCGGACTGGCAGAGCGGTATGGTTTGGGCATGGTGAACGCTCCGGGAACCATCGACAGCGATTACCGGGGTGTTGTTCAGGTCATACTCATCAACCTGGGGCAGGAGCCGATTACCATCCGTCGCGGCGACCGCATCGCGCAGATGGTGATTGCACCGGTAGCGCGGGCAGTTTGGCAGGAAGTGGATGCGCTGCCCGAAACCGAGCGTGCAGAAGGTGGATTCGGCAGCACCGGATTCTCTACGGAAAAGTAGCAAAGAGGTGTGTCCAACATGAAGTTCTGTGACCATTGCCTGGCACCACTGAGCCAGAATGCGACGCATTGCCCGGAGTGCGGTCTTCCGGTCACCTCCGGCACGGATGACCCGCTGCTGATTGCCGAAGAGGAACGCCTGGTCAACCCGCGTCTGGCGCACGCCAACCTGTTGCGAATGCGTGGGCAGTGGGAAGAGGCGATGCGCGTGTGTGCCGATGTGCTGCGCCAGTTCCCCAGCAACGTGCACGCCCACGCACTGATGGGCGATATCTACCGGGACCAAGGGAACCTGGAAGAGGCGGCACAGTGGTATAAACTCGCTTTAGACCTTGCTCCCGACAGCGTGGTAGACCGCCGCCGTCTGGAACAGGTGCAGCAGGAGCTGGAGCTGCGCCAGAAGGCGCAGAGCCAGTCGCAGGAGGTAGAACACCTGCAAAGGCAAGCGCGAACGTTGCGCATCTTCAGCGCATCGGTACTGGGAGCGGCAGTGCTTATCGCCATCGGCATCACATGGGCGTTCCAGAGCCGGATAGCAGGACGTTCGGCTCCTGCCCCGGTCAGCATCACCACCACTCGTCTGCCGATGGAAGCATCCGGCGCAACTACCCTGCCTGCACCTGAACCCAACGCCGATAACTCTCCAGTTACTCCCGCTGCAACTCCTCAACAGCCCGCTACAACGGTCAAAACAGACTCTCATCCGCGCACGGAGGATGACCTGCTGGCAGAGAAAGTGAAAGAGTGGCTGCTCCAGCACGAGATAAAGCCCTCTGTGCTGGCAACGGCATATGACCCGCTGGCGAATCACCTGCTCGTCACCTTCGGTTACGATTCAGACGCAGGCAAAGACACCCTTTACCGCACTGCCTGGCTGGCAGCCGCCGCCGCTTTTGCCATACAACCCGATGTCCAGACCGTCCGGATACGCTGCATGGTACCGGTAAGCAGCCATGCGGGAGAGAAGGTGCTGGTGCTGGGGTTCGCCGCCGACATCCCGCGCAAGCAGATGCCGCCGCAGCCTGAAGGTACTCCCGCGAAAGACATCCCCGCCTTCTTCCAGAACGCCTACTACAACCCGGCGGCGGGTCTGGCACCTGAGGTACGTTAGCCGCCGTTCCACACTTCATGGACAAACTGGAGGGCGAACCTCCGGGTGAGCCGAGAACGTGGCAAATTGGCTCGGCAGGAGCTTCGCCCTCCAGCACGGGGAACAGCAGGGGTGGGAGACGACCCACCCTGCCTCACAACTACTTGCCACCAGCCCGCTGCTGCAACCCGTTGAAAAACTGATTCCACATCTCAGCGCTTCGCTGACCAAAGGGGGTGCTGGTATCCGGCTTGAAGGGGTTGAAATCCTTCATTTGAGACGGGTCGGGCATCCGGAAGTTTCCCCCAGGTCCGCCGCCGGGTCTGCCGCCCGCACCGGCAGCACCGCCCGGACGAGCACCAGGTGCCCCGCCAGGTGCACCACCGGGTCCGCCCGGTCGCATTCCCATGCCACCGCCGCCGGGTCCGCCGCGACGGTTGCGCCTCTCCGCTTCAATGCGCGCGATAGCGTTCAGCTGGTTCACGTTCAGCGCCGCCTTGATGCCCTTCAGCGCGTTCTTGGCATCGTCCTGCGTCATTTTTGGCTTGTTGCGGTAGGGTTGCAATACCGCCAGAATCTTCTTTGCCTGTGCAGGCGTCAGCTTCGTCTTCGGGTCCTTGTCGATCTCTGTGAGCGCACGCAACGTGCTGGTGAGCTGGAAGGTGTATTTGTGCGCCTCACGCCACTTGCGCCATGCCTCTATCTGCCTCTGCATTTCCGGGGTCATCTGGAAGCCCCCCGCGCCCGGTGGCGGTTGAGCGACAGCTGCCACTGCGGTGATAAGCAGCAGCAACACGCCGGTGCACAGAGCTAATCGTTTCATCATCACGTTCCTCCCTCAGGTTTCTTGGTTACTCGTAGCGCAATGCTTCTATCGGATTGAGAGCCGACGCCTTTTGCGCCGGATAGATGCCGAAGAAGATGCCCACTGCTGCCGAAAAGCCGAACGCCAGCAGGATAGGTTGCATCGTGATGTGCACCTGCCAGCCAGACGCGCTTGCCAGCACGTACGACGCCCCCAGTCCGGCGGCAACACCGATCAATCCTCCAACGAGGCTCAGCGTCATCGCCTCAATCAGGAACTGCAGAAGGATGTCTCGCCGTTTTGCGCCGACCGCCTTGCGGATGCCGATTTCGCGCGTGCGCTCGGTAACCGACACCAGCATGATGTTCATAATGCCGATACCGCCCACCAGCAGCGACACGCTTGCGATGCCCGCCAGCAGCAGCGTGAACGTGCGCGACACATCCTCTGCCGTCTGCACGAACTCCGCCTGATTCATGATGCGGAAGTTGTTCTCCTGACCGGGGTTCAGGCGTTGGCGGCGGCGCATGATGTTCTCTACCTCCTGATACGCGGCGTTCATGCGCTCCTCACTCACCGCCTGCACACTGATACTGTTGATAAAATCCATCCCAAACAGACGACGCATGGCGGTGGTATAGGGCACGAAGATGATGTCATCGGGGTTGCCAAAGCCCTGCGCCCCTTTGGGCGCGAGCAAGCCCACCACCTTGAAGCTGACGCCGCGGATGCGGATGGTCTTACCGATGCACGAGGAGCCGTTAAACAGGTTCTCGTACACCGTTTGCCCGATGACGCACACCCGCGCCATGCTATCCACCTCGCGCTGGGTGATGAAACGCCCCTGCTGCACGGGGTAGTTGCGGATTTCGGAATACTCAGGCGACACGCCGCTGACATTGGTGTTGGTGTTGCGGTTCTTGTACTTCACCTGCGCGTTGCGACGCACCTCCGGCGACGCCGCGCGCACCGAGGGGCAACTGCGCCGGATGGCGTCCACGTCCTCCGGCTTCAGGATTTGCATCGAGCCGAAGCCCCCAAACGCTGCCCCCATGCGCTGCTGACCGGGGAACACCACCAGCACGTTCGTGCCCAGCTGCTGGATGCGCTGCATGGTCTGCTCGCGTGCGCCCTGCGCCACCGAAATCATGGCGATGACCGCTCCCACACCGATGATGATGCCGAGCATGGTCAGCGACGAGCGCAGCTTGTTCGCCAGCAGGCTACGCAGGGCTATCTGGAAGTTCTCCACGAAGTTCATGCGTTCACCTCCCGCACTATCTCATGCGCATCGGCGGACCGCCGAACATGGGGAAGCCCATTCCCCGAGGCGGACCTCCGCTGCCTTGCGCCTGCGTTTGCGGCTGGATAATCTGCGTGACCACCTCCACGCCCTCCTGCAATCCGCTGACGATTTCGATGGTGTCGTTGCCTTCCAGACCGATTTCCACGTCGCGGCGCACGGGCTTACCGCCTTCCATCACCTGCACGTAGTATTTGCCGTCCTGCTCCTTGACTGCCTCCGAAGGCACCATCAGCACATCCTCTTTGCGGTCGACCACGAACTCGCAGGTGGCGTTCATGCCGGGCTTGAGGCGGGCATCGGGGTTCTCGATCTCCACCCGCACGTAGACCACCGTCACGTTCTGCTCGACCACTGCCTGCGGGTCGATGCGGGTTACCGTGCCTTCAAAGATTTCGCTGGGGTAGGCATCTAAGGTGACATCCACCTTCTGCCCCGTCTGGATGAAGGCGATGTCGGTTTCGTCGACCTGCACGTCCACGAACATGCGGCTCACGTCGGCAATCTGCACGATGCTGGTTCCCTGCGAGAAGACGTTGGTTCCGGGCGGGACGATAGTTCCCTCTTCCACGAACTTCTTAATCACGATGCCATCACGAGGGGCGACGATGGTGGTGCTGCGCAACTGCTCCTGCGCGTTCTGCAGGCTGGCTTTGCTGCGCACCTTTTGCGCCTGCGCGGAACGGATGTCTGCCTCGCGGATACGGTTCTGCAGGGCGTTTGCCTCCGCCTGCTTGAGGGCGGCTTCCGCCTGTCGAACCGCCGCCTCTGCCTGCATCACATCCGCTTCGCGAAGTGCGACCTGCTCGGCGTTGGTGCGCGCCGACTCCAGCGCGGCTCGCGCTTCTTCCAGACGCCGTTCGGCGTTGCGCAGGGTGGTTTGCAGGTCGCGCTCCAGCATGGACAACCGTTTCTGCGCCGTGTCGAACTGCGCCTTCGCCACATCGCGTTGTGTGCGGGCGGTATCCACCGCCTGCTGCGACACGAAGCCCTTTCGAAGCAGCTCCTCTTGACGTGCCAGATTCTTCTCGGCGTTCTCGTAGTTCGCCTTTGCCTGGTCGTATTGCGCCTGCACCTCGGTGCGCGTCTGCGGGATGGTAACCTCCTTCAGCTGGCGCAGGTTCTCTTGCGCAGTCTCGTAGCTCGCCTCCGCCTGCTGGATGGCTGCCTGGCTTAATTTGGGTTGCATCGCCAGCTGGCGGCGTGCCTGTTCCAGACGCGCCTTCGCCGCTTCGAGGTTCGCCCGCGCCTGTAGCACGGCTACCTCGCTCTGCACGCTTTGCAGCTGCAGGTTCAGGCGCGACTGCAATTCACGCGCCTCCGCTGCCTGCAGGTCTGCTTGCGCCTGCTCGAATACAGTCATGGTGTCGGTGGGGTCAATGCGAGCAATCAGCTGCCCGGCTTTCACCTCCGAGCCGACGTCCACCGCCAGCTGAGTCACCATGCCACCTGCCTTGGACTTCACGTCCACCACCGTTAGCGGCTGTAGCGTACCCTCAGCGGTTACCGACTTGGTGACTGTGCCGCGCTCAACCTTCGCCGTACGGTATTCGGGCTTGGGCTGGTTGTTATTGCGCAATCTGCTCCACGCGATGGAACCACCAGCCACGATGATAATCAGTATCACGGCGATGATAATCGCTCGTTTCATCCCTGTGCCCCTCCCTCCGAGAACGCATAGTCTTTACCGATAGCCCGCTGCAGCCGCGCGTCCGCTGCCAGCAGGTCATAGATGGCTTGCACGTAGTTGGTCTCGGCATTTACCAGTGCCACCTGCGCGTTAATCACTTCAATCAGGCTGCTGACGCCCTCTTTGCGGCTCTCCAGCGCGGCTTCGTAGTTGACCCGTGCCGCCTCCAGCGCCTTGCGTGCGGCGTTCAATCGTTCCAGCGCCTCCGCTCGCGACAGGTAAGCCTGTTCGACGTCCAGACGCACAATCAGCTTTGTCTGCTCCAGCTGCTGCATCGCGCTATCATAGCTTGCCTGTGACTCCCGCACCGCCGCGCGCGCCGCGCCCCCGTCAAACAGCGGATAGGTCGCGACGACACTGAAGCTGCGCGTGTCGCCCGGATCGGGCTCGATACGCCGTCCGTAGGTGAAATCGCTCTGTATCTGAAGTCCCGCCTGAATCTGTGCCAGACGCAGGCTCAACCGCTGGATTTCACTGCTAACGCGCTGACGCTGGTAGTCTGGGCGCTGCGCGAACGCCTGCTGCAGGTAATCCTCCAACGAGCCTAATGGCGGCAACTGCGCTGCCTCCTGCTCGCCCACTTCCGCCACTTGCACAGGCACCTCCTGACCGATGCCCAGCTCATTGCGCAGGTTCGCCTCCGCTAATCGTACCTGATTGCGTGCTTGTATGAGTGATACCTGCGCATTTGCCAGCTCGGCTTCCGCCTGCAGCACGTCCTTCTGCGCCGCCACGCCGACCTCCACCTGCGCCCGCACCACGTCCACTGTCTGCTGGGCCCGCTGTACGCTTGCCTCTGCCACCCGCAGTAACGCGATGCGGCGCAGCAACTCGTAGTATGCAGTGGTGACACTGAGTACCTTTTGCTGCACCGCCTCCCGATACGCTTGCTCTGATGCCTCCACCGAACGACGCGCCTGAGCGGCAGAGATTTCCCGCTGTCCCGAATCGAACACCGTCTGCCGCAGGGCGATGTCGGAGCGCGTTTCGTCGATCTTGCCGATGCGCGTGCCAAAGCCGGGCAGCGCGGTTCGCGTCTGCTGATTCACATAGCTGACCGACGGGCTCAGGGTGGGAAAATAACGTGCCTCCGCCTGAACTCGCCTTGCTTTTGCCTGCTCTAACTGGTTCTTCGCAATAGCAACGGACGGATGTTTCTGCAGAGCTATTCTTATCGCATCTTTCAGAGTTAGCGGCTGGGGCAACTGGCTAATCTCCTGCGCCCACGCCGATGCCGCCAGCAACAAAACGCAACACCACACTCCTCGTTTGAGCATCACCTGTTCGGTTCCTTTCCCCCTCAATTTTTCGGAGCCGATATATTTGACGTGAGAAGGACGGGGCTGGTTGCGAAGTTCCTGCCTGCCCTGCGCCACCCTGTACTATTACGCAAGTTAGACTGCGAAAATATCACTTGCTTTATTTATGATGAACCACCAGGTCACGAAGGACACCAAGAAGACGAAGGTTTCCTCTTCGTGCCCCTTTGTGTCTTCGTGGTTTGCTCTGTGCATGATGAACCACCAAGTCACGAAGGACACCAAGAGATGACAGCAGGTCTTGCTTTTTTTTTCGATGTGATATGATGAACTTAGAAAAGCGGGTAACGTCGCAGTCCACGTATCGGCAAGGAGGCTTGGGCAAAGGATGAAACGCTTGGTGAGTGTAAACCTGCTGATAGCCCTGGCGTCTAACCTGCAGAGTATGCCATGTTGTGGAGTGAGGGCTTGCTGCTGGTGTGGACAGGCTCATGGCCTCTGCCGGTAGGTGTGATGCCCTACAGCACCGTTAACACACCTTCGGAGGTGTTCGTGGTGCTGGACGCACCCAAAGCGCCGATGAGCCCCGCGTGGGTGAGCTTGTTGCGGTATAGCTGCAGATGGGCGGCAAAGCAGAACAATCTTTACGATGCAGCCAGGGCTGTGACCTTCGGTGTATTTTACCAGAGACTGGGCTTTTTCTACCCTGACGACACCGCGACCCGTTGGGTGCGAGAAGATGGCTTCTACATGTTGAGAGCCGTTATAAGCCGATGGGAGACAGGAGTGTGGACAAGAGGCAACTGTGTAGATGTTTCCTTTTTCACCATGCTTGCTTTGTGCGCGGTGGGCATGGACTTCTCTGCTAGACAGCTTGCCACTACATCGTTGCTGCCGCCATCTCCACAGTGTGGGCGGGAGAACTGCACTAATCGTGGACATCCGCATTTCCATACCAACATGCTCTGTCCCATCGGGAGCGACCCAACCCCAGGCGATGACCCACGCGAGCCTATACCCCCTTACCCAGACTACACTTACAGATGGTATTCTTGGGCTTGGCATCAAGTCTGTTCAATATCTGGTGCCGACGACACTGGCGCAGGTATTTGGGATCCTACGGCGGCACAGAAGCTCGACCTCTTCGGCAGTAGCTACCGAAACCCCGCCGCTGACCACCCCTCTTGCCGATGGATACAGGAAGGCTACTGGCAAACACCTCGTATGCCCGGAGCGATTCTGGGGTTGGTTAACGAACCATGGCAGGCAGACACAGAACCAGTGGTCGTGTGGATAGGAAAATGCGCAGTGAGCGCTGAGGACCTCACCCCATCCGAGTGAAAACGCGGGAGGTTTGATATGTGGACAAGAAGGTGGTTCATCATCCTGACAGCAGCTGCTGTCGTCACGCTGGCGCTGGCTTGCCAACTGGTCGGGCAAATGAGCCGTGACGAACTCCGCCGACTGCTCAAAGAGCAGGTTGCTATTCGGCAGGGCGAGCTCCCCTACATTGAGAAAGTGACAGTGGGAACGGGGTTTATGGCGCACGGAGCGCCTTACCTCACCCAATCGCTGCGTTTCCAGCGCCAAGGACTAATGGGATACTTTCCAGCGGAGATGACCGTAGAGATGGTGGTCCCTTCAGATGAGAAGCAGGCTTACCGGCAAGCGGTCTTTTTTGCACAAACGCAGTTTGCTCTGCCAGGGACTCCAGGTTTGCCCGAAGGCACTCACAGTGGCTTCCCCGTCGGATTAAAGAGCTGGGTATACGCTCCGCCTGATGGGGCTAAGCCTGGTCCTGGGCAGGGAACGTCGGTCATTGTGGTATATGGTGGCTCCGTTGCCCTCAGGGTGTCCATACAATACCAACCCATTGACCCTAAGGCGAAGACAGCGGTCTTTCTGCCTGTCAGCCGTGAGGACCGGGAACGCTCAGAGTATGTCGCGCGTCTCTTGCTCTCTCGTGTCCAGATGCTGCTGATGAACTGGGAGGGGTCCAATGTGCTCCGTATTCACAGTGGGCGAGCTACTCTGCCTGCAAGGAAAACCTCGACGGGTCTATACATCCCGGCTGGCTCCGCTCTGCGACAACATGGCGGCGTTGTCAAACAGGGTCGGACAGGGGTGTTCACGGCGGACTGGCGGGGCAAGCGGGTTACTGTCCCCGTGGCTGCACGAGTGCTACTGATAGGTAAGCAACAGATATCCCTCTCCACGCCAGTGCTGTATGATGGACAGGAGGTCTGGGTAGAAGCGCGAGGGTTTGCGCAGGCACTTGGCGGGAAGCTGGTGAAACAGGGAGGGGCTATATCGCTCTCGCCATAACGACAGACAGGCTCTGTGCGGCACACTTCTGGCATGTCACTCTTCGGCGTGGGGAGCGATGGATAGCGCTGGAGGCGTTTCGTCGGGTTTGCTATCCATTGAGGATAAAGTGTGGGATGCCCCTTACGGCTTTGTCAGAACAGATGGGTCAATTGTCCACAGCACCGGCTGGACGCGGGATAGTCATTATAAGCCCGTATTGGTGCGCCGATTCGTGAGGTGGGAGAATCACGCTCCTCAGCAAGAGGTTGGCCCCTTAGACCCTGGAAACCCATGGAACCCTTCGCCTGACAACGGGTTCCTACCCGCTATAACTGCTGAGGATTTGCCCGAGGCGAACTAAGGAGGGTGAAACCATGTCCGAGAGAACCCGATTGGTTTTGAGCCTTCTGGTAATACTGCTGGCTGAATGTACGAAGGCACAACCACTGCCGCCTTCCCACGCCTGGGAGCTACGGACAAACCAGAGCGGACGACACTACCACGAAGCCATCTGGAACCATAGCCATTGGCTTAAACACGCGGACGTCCCGGACGCAGACAAGACCGCACTGCTGGGGTTGAATCTGCTCTATGCAGAAGAGGAAATCCCGGGCTTCTCTTCGTTTCCCAGCGATTTGAACGGATTGCATACGTGGGTCTCTGTGGGCAAGGTAAGCGGCTTTCGCAGAACATACAGTGCGGCTGAGACACGCCACCTCCAAATCGGCGAGTTGGAGAAGTTCACTCCTGTGAGGCAACTGGATATCGCCATAGAACTATTTCCTTCCGCCGATTCCGCGCGCGTGTCATTGGATGCCATTTATCGCAGCCAGTTGCGGAGCTATCAGAACCGGATAGTTTCTCTCTCCGAATCAGACAGCCTCCCCACACTCAACTGCGGCTTGCCTTCGGGCAACCAGCTGGGAACCGCCTTTGTGGTCTGCCCGGCCTATTCCCCTGCACCGATCATCGCTTTTCAAGTGGGGCGCGCACTGGTGCGAGTACAGATGACGGGTCACACAGACCTCAAGTTTGCCGAGGCGGCTGCATGGGGGATACTTTACCGCCTGCAGCACCATCCTGAACTCATTGGCAGGGGAACGCCGCTGTTCCGCCTTGATGGCACTGTCGACCTGAACGGGGTGAAAGTAGCTGCGTTGACACTGTTACGCGACGCCAGCTGTCAGGTAAAAGAAGACAGGGAGGTGCGCCCCTGGTCGCGTCAGGTGCAGATTCTCGTCTCCAAAAGCCCGCTGCCAGTTGTCTCGAAGGGCACGATATGCACGCGATGGACTGCTCGGGTAACCTGGGGTCAGCGCTGGGTGGAGTTAGAGGCGTTTGGCTGGGAGATGAAGACGTGGGACGGCAAAGTAGTGAAGTTATCCCGTCCGGTTTTCCCCTACCGCGGCGAGCTGATTGCCCCGTTGCAGGAGGTCAAGCAGGCGTTGGGCTTGACGGTGCAGGCGCAGTAGTCCGTGGGGCGGCCGCACCATGTTTTGTGTGCCCTGCGCAGGCTGAAGCCTGCGGCTACAGAGCTGGTGTCTTCCGCAACGTTGGTGCGCCCCGCCTGTACGTCGCCCGCTGTCTCCTTCCTACCCCTCTTCCAGCACCACCATCTGATGTCCACGTACTTCGGGCACGGTCAGGCACAAATAGTCCCCATCCATCTGGAAGGGTATCTGCTCGCGCTGCGGCGCCAGATACACCCGCTTGGGCGAAGCACTGCGCAGGCGCAAAGACACGTTGTACAGCGGAAGGACGTCCTCCAGATAGTCTGCCGCCAGCGTGCGCCGCTCTGGGATGTAATGCAGCAAATGCACCACCGAACGCCGATGCGCTGGCTGACGGTTCCACGTGACCTGCAGGGTGCTGGGCGCGTCGGTCATCACCAGCGGGTCGGGCAGCAGCAAGCGCAGGGCGTTCAAAACCATCTGTTTATAGAAGGTCATCCCGTACTGCGCGAAGGTGCTGAACACGGGATGCGCCACATACACGATGCCGCCCTTCCTGAGCGCGGCGGGCAGGTCGGTGCGACGCGCGGGTGGCGTGTGTGCGTGGCTGCAGAAGTGCTGATAGGTGCGGTTGAAATACGGCTCCCACACCTCCGCCAGCACCTCCGCCCCCTCTGCAGGCGACACCCTCTGCCCGCGCAGATACATCACGTATAGCGTATCGGGGATATCCTGCGCCAGCGCGCCCAGTGGACGCACGAAATCGGGCGAGAAGGGCAGCTCGCCCTCGTGGATGGCGGGCATGTCAGGCAGGGCGAAGCCAGAACCATCTTCCCTCAAGCCCGACCGCCCCGTATACAGCAGGGCACCCCCCGTCTGCACATACGCCTGCACCTTTTGCGCCAGCGCGTCGTCCACCACCACCTCGTCGGGCAGAATCACCACGCGGTAGCGGCTCCAGTCGCTGTCGCCGTCGATGAAGTCAAACTGGTGCCTGCCCTCCTGCAGGATTCGGTATGCGCCGAGATTCGCGGGTGGGATGCGCACATGTTGGGGCTGCAACGCCTCCACATTGAACACACCGACTTCCACGACGGGCTGGGCGTCCACGCACCACTCCTCCCGCTGCTCCACCTGCGCATACACCGGTCCAATCAGGTCGTAGGTAGCGGGGTCTAACTTGCCCGATGGGTGCAGCTGGTCGCCGATGCTACATTTCGCCCCCAGCGCCAGCATCTGGAAGCATTCGTACTCCAGCGCGGCGCGGGGCTTGTAGCTGTTGAAGTGCCCCCAGCTTACCGCAAACTTGCCGGTCATGCCTAAGCAGTCCAGCCCCAGCGTGCGGGCGTAGCGCATGGTGATGGGGAAGTGCGCGTAGCCCCAGCCGCCAGATGGCAGCGACTCCAGCTCCAGATGGGTGTAGGTATGGAGGCTGGGGCGGATAGCGGGGTTGATATGCCCTGCGTTGAAGAAGATGGTACACCGCTTGTTGCGGACGCGCACCGCCGACGCCAGTCGCTCTTTGGTGCGGTTCACCAGCAGGTCGCGCATTGCCTGTTGCGCCTTCGGGTCTGCGGGATCCCACCCCTGTCGCTCGAACTCCTGCAGCGCCCACACGCTGAACACGTCCACCTGAAAGATGATGTCGAAGAAGATGCCGTCCACCTCGTCCCCAAAGCGTTGAAGCACCTCATCGGTCTGCTCGATGACGTAATCGATATAGGGCGACGCGAAGCACAGCTTGTGCCAGCCGGGCTGCAGGGGTGGCGGTCCTGAACGCTTGCCATTGGCGTCCACTTCGAGCCATTCTGGGTGCTGCCGTGCCATGTATTCGTCCCAGCCGACGGTGATGTAGATGGGACAGCGGATGTCGTGCCGATGGCAAGCCTCTATCTGAAGGGCAAGCAGGTCGCAGGTCAGATGGGGATGCTTGTTCAGGAAGCGCGTCTCGTGATAAATCCAGCCGTGATGGCAGCGGCTGAACAGCGTGACCGAATTAACGTGCGCCCGCTTCAGCGTGTCGACAAACTCGTCCGCGTTAAACTCCGAGCCGACGCCCGGAATGTGTTCGGAAGTATGGAAGTCTAAATGAACCTGTCGAAAGCGAAGTACATGCACGCCTCGGTCCTCCCTTTTCACTGTCACATACCACACCGAAGCGATTCTTTAGCCAAAGCGGTTTCTCCTTGTCAACCGGCTCATGCTCGGAATCCAGGTCTGGAAAAGGGTTCTCCGGCAACAGGAGGATTATTGGCGGTCGTCGTCCCGACTATAAAACACCACCCCAACGCGCCGGATATGGTCAATCACATCGGGGTCGGTAATATGGCTGAGGATAGAAAGGTCCACCATATAGGGCAACAGCAGGTCATCTATTTCCATATCGATGCGGGCGAGCAACCTGTCGTTCAGGTCATCGTTGCCAATCAGCACCAGGTCAATATCCGACCCTTCTCTATAGTTCCCTTTGGCGCGGGAACCGTACAATATCGCCCGATGCACCTGCGGGTACCTGGCAAACACCTCGCAGATTTTGTGTATGGTAGCCTCTTTCAAACCGAAACGCTCACCCATCACGAGCTTTCCTTCAAAGCCTGCAATGTCTCGTGGAGCTGGACAAATAGAGGAAAGTACTGCTCGGTCACCAGTCTGGCTATCTGATGCGCTGTGTCCTCGTTGTAGGTGTGGCTGGTCAGCGTGCGACTGCGAACCATGTCCATCCACACCTCACTACTATTGTAACACCATGGCACTCAGCCCATCAAATCACTGATACCGCCAGCACACTGATGGCGAACAACAGCAGTAACAGCAGACCGTCCACCGTATGGCGCATATGGGCGGGAAACAGACTGCGCCACCCGATGACGAACGCCAGCGCAATGGGCACCAGCGCGGGATAGAGATACCGCCCCTGCGTCTGGAAGTAGGTCAGGATGAAGCGCACGAACGCCCCCAGCACCAGCAGCAACAGCACGCCTGCCACCGCCCACCAGCGAAACGCCCCTTCGGCAAACGTCTCCCGCTCGCGCCACAATGCCAGCGCAAACCCCAGCAGGGTCAGCAGGTGCCAGATGCCCAGCACCAGGTACACCCTGTCTGGCAGGAAGTTGGGCAACCCTTTGGCGGCGGTTTGCGGCGTGCCGTAGGCAAACCAGAACGATCGATACGTCCAGTCCGCCACCACCTGCAGGTATTCCGTCATACTCGCGCCCCCCTGCAGGAACTGCTCGGCGCGGGCGGTCACAGCGAAGGTGCGCTCGAAGGCTTTCAGCAGCAGGGGGTCATCATACAGCTGCATGTTGCGCACGAACCAGGGGAACATCATCGCCAGCGCAAGCCCCACGCTCACCAGCAGCCCCAGCCAGCGGCGGGTGTGGTGCGTGCGGGGAACCAGCAGCCACCCGACCACCATCGTCGGTAGCAGCAGCAGCGCGGTGACCTTCGTTAACCCCGCCAACCCAGCCCAGACCCCCATGCGCCATGCAATCCAGCGCGACGGCTTCGCCTGCGTGTACAGCAGCGCAAACTCCATCAGCGCCAGCGCGAACAGCAGATTGGTCAGCGAATCGTTGTTGACCGCCGAGCAGATAGCCACGTTCATGGGCAGCAGGGCGGTCATCCCCGCCGCAGTGAGCGCCACCGCAGGCACTTCCGGCATCAGTAACCTGCCGATGCGGTAGACCACCAGCACCAGCAGCACACCAAACAGCATGGACAGCATCCGCACGACGCGGGCTGGGGGGACAGGCAAAATCCGCCCCATTCGCCACACTTGCGCCGCGAGTGTGTAGTACAGCGGTGGCTGATGCGCCTCGTAGCCCACCCCGGAGTAGCCTTCAAAGCGCGGTAGTCTGCCCTGCTCCGCCACATAGCGCACGTAGGCGATGTGCGCGCCTTCATCGGGGGTGTGGAAATAGCCGTTGCGTCCGACAGGCGTGCGGAAGTTAAACAGCAGGCTCAGCACGAGAAACACCGCCACCACTGCCCATAACAGGGCGGATGGAGTGCCGCGAAAATCCTCGCTGCCTGCCTTCGCTTTTGCACGCCGATTTCGGGACACGTTTACAGCTCCACGACCTGCGCGGTCTCCATTCCATCTAAGGCGCGGATTTCCGCCAGCAGGGAGGCGTCAATGGGGTCGTCCACCATCAGCACCATCAGCGCCTTACCCCCTACCCTCTCGCGTCCCAGGTGCATCCCCGCGATGTTCACTTTTCGGCTGCCCAATAGGGTACCGACACGCCCAATGACGCCCGGCTTGTCGGTGTGGCTGGTGAACAGCATGATGCCCTGCGGGATGACATCCACGCGGTAGCCGTCCACTGTCACGATGCGGGCATCGCTTTTGCCGAACACCGTGCCTGCTATCTCATGCTTGTCACCACCCGATGTCTGCGCCGTTACCGTAATCAGCGACGGGTATAGCTCATGCGCCTCTGGCTGCTGCTGCAGGCTCTGGGTGACGTGGATGCCGCGGCTCTGCGCGATGAGCAGGGCGTTGACGGGGTTGACGGGTTCGCTCAGCACTGGCTGCAGGATGCCTGTAACCACCGCGCGGGTGAGAATGTCGGTGGGCAGCTCGGCGAAGTCGGGGCTGTAGGTGACCTGCACCTGCACGATGGGCGCGCGCGCCAGCTGTGTGTGCAGCTTGCCCATCTTCTCCGCCAGCATCAGGTAAGGCGCGATGCGCTGCAGCACCTCGGGGTCAATGGGTGGCAGGTTCACTGCGCTTCGAGCGGGACCACCTCTCAGCACGGACACAATCTGTTCCGCCACGTCGATAGCCACGTTCACCTGCGCCTCCGTTGTAGACGCTCCCAGGTGGGGGGTCAGCACGCACTGCTCCAGCGACAGCAACGGGTTATCAGAGGGAGGGGGTTCCTTGCTGAACACGTCCACCGCTGCGCCTGCCAGCTTCCCTGAACGGATGGCGTCTGCCAGTGCCTGTTCGTCCACGATGCCGCCCCGCGCACAGTTGATGAGAAACGCGCCATCCTTCATCCGCGCGATGCGCTCGGCGTTGATGAGATTGCGCGTCTGCTCGTTCAGGGGAGCGTGGATGGACACGAAGTCACTCTGTGCCAGAAGGGTGTCCAGGTCGGTCAGGGTGGCACCGATTCGTTCCGCCACTTCCGACGGCGTAAAGGGGTCGTAGGCGATGACGTTCATGCCCAGTCCCTTCGCCCGTCGCGCCACCTCACGCCCAATCTTGCCCAGTCCGATGATACCCAGCGTTTTGCGGTAGACCTCGGTGCCGACGAACTTGCTGCGCTTCCACTCGCCTGCTCGCAGGCTGCGGTCTGCCTGCGGGATATTGCGCGCCAGCGCGAGCATCATTGCCACCGTCAGCTCCGCCGCAGCAATGGTGTTGCCCTCCGGCGAGTTCACCACGATAATGCCGCGTTGGGTGGCAGCCGCCACATCGATGTTGTCTACTCCCACACCTGCCCTGCCGATGATGCGCAGGCGCGTCGCCGCGGCAATCACCTCGGCGGTTACCTTCGTCTCGCTGCGCACCACCAGCGCATCGTAATCGCCGATACAGCGGATGAGTTCCTCCTTCGGCAGTCCCGTGCGGACGTCCACCTCGCCCGCCTGTCGCAAGACCTCGACGCCAGCTTCCGCGATGGGGTCGCTGACCAGAATACGAGCCATGATGCGTGCCTCCCCAAAAGCAGAGCGTTCCAGAGAAGATTTTGTAACGCAGGGAAGTTTCTCCTGCTGGTGGCTTTACACTGCCCGCTGGATATAACCGCTGTAGTCGGGCAGTAGTCGCTGATACTCGCCCTGCATCAGCGGCGAGGAGATGATGAAATCGGCGGAAGCGCGGTTGCAGGCAATAGGGATGTTCCACACTACCGCGATGCGCAACAACGCCTTCACGTCGGGGTCGTGCGGTTGCGGCTCCAACGGGTCCCAGAAGAAGATGAGGAAATCGATCTCCCCCTCCGCAATCTTCGCGCCAATCTGCTGGTCACCGCCCAGCGGACCGCTTTTCAGTTTGATAACGGGCAGTCCCAGCGTTTCTTCCAGCAGGCGTCCGGTAGTGCCGGTGGCGTACAGGATATGCTGTGCCAGCAGTTCACGGTTGAATCGCGCCCATTCCAGCAGGTCTGCCTTCTGATGGTCATGCGCCACCAGTGCAATGCGTTTCTTTGGCGGCATCGATACCGTCAGCTCTGTGGTGGTTGGGTTCACCAGCGTATCTCCTGTTGCTCCATCCGTTGGGTGATTTCCACCCAGATTATACTCTTCAGAGCGACGCTGTGGAAAGGTTTTTTGCAGGGATGCGAAACGAGAAGGACGCAAGCGGCGAGTTCCGCAAAATGTTCAGCACTGATGGTGGGCGAACGGGCGAAAATGTCGGAAAGGGTGCCCGCTTCCCAACGCATTCAAACCCACGTAGGGGCGACCCCTTGTGGCTGCCCGCAATCCTGTAGGGGCAGGCTCTTGACTCCCCTACTCCATCGAGAGATAATAACCCTGAAAATGAATACGTATTCTCAACAGGTGAACACGGTACCAAATTACCCGAAAGGAGGGCATTCACATGATACACA
>JAIMBJ010000022.1 GCA_023511455.1 Bacillota bacterium | reverse complement strand
TGCGCGAGCTGCGGCACTACCAGCCCACACGCTACCGCGTCGTCTCTGAAGCGGGCGAGCAGAAGGTGGAGGCAGTTTTGCTGGTGGTGTCCAACACGTCGCGCTACGGCTGGTTCACACGAATCGCGCCCTCTGCTCGCTGCGATGATGGTGAACTGGATATCGTGTGGTTTCCTGCGGACGCGGGCTGGCGGCGTAAAATTTGGCGTGTGTTATGGGATGTCTGCTTGGGGAAAGCGGAACGCTGTCCATACCTGCGTTTTGCCCGTGCCAAATCGGTTCACGTGGAAGCCTCTTCTGTGCAGGACGTGCAGTGCGACGGAGAACCTGCGGGGCAAACACCGATGGACGTTCGCATTTTGCACCGTGCTCTCCAGGTTATCGCCGCATCGCCTCCAGCTCCTTTGCGTAACGCTGTTTGATGAAATGCCGGCGCACCTTCAGCGTGGGGGTGAGTTCTCCAGTCTCAATGCTGAAGGGATGATCCAGCAGAGTGAAGCGACGCACCTTCTCGAACTCCGCCAGGTGGGTGGTCAGGCGGTCGATCTCCTGTTTCATCAACTGTTTTACTTCCGGCAAGGCGACCAGTTCGGCATCGCTTTGCACCAGCAACCCCTGCATCTTCGCCCACTCGCGCGTCTGCTCGAAATTCGGTACGATCAGCGCGGTAATCACATCCTGCTCATCACCGAAAAGCACCGCCTCGGAGATGTATGGGCTGCTTTTCAGTTGCTCTTCGATAGGCACAGGAGCGACGTTCTTGCCGTTCGCCAGTACGATGATGTCCTTCTTGCGTCCGGTGATGCGCAGGAAGCCATCGGCGTCGAGCGAGCCGAGGTCGCCGGTATGGAACCATCCGTCTTCGTCGATGACCGCAGCGGTCTCCGCAGGCTTGTTGTAATATCCTTGCATCACGTTGGGTCCGCGAACAAGGATTTCCCCATCCTCCGCAATGCGAACCTCCACGCCGGGAATAGCTCTGCCCACAGTGCCAAAGCGGTAATCTTCAGGTCGGTTGACGGAAACCACTGGGGAGGTCTCGGTCAAGCCGTATCCTTCCAGAACCAGGATGCCGAAGGCGTGGAAAAACTCGGCGGTATGTCTGCCAAGCGCCGCACCGCCCGATACGAAGAAGCGCAATCGTCCCCCGGTCAGGTCGCGAACTTTGTGCAGCACCAACTTATCCGCCAAGCGATGCTTGAAGCGCAGCCAGGGTGTCCAGCGTCGTTCACCCCGCACTGCCTGAGCGGCTTTGGAGGCGTTACGGAAAGCCCAGTGGAAGATGCGCCGTCGGAGGGGAGGCTGCTTGGTCACGTTCTCCATGATGCGGTCGCGGATGCTCTCGAAAAGGCGAGGTACCGCCAGCATCACCGTGGGACGGGCAATCTGCATGTCACGGGCGATGGTGAACAGCGTCTCACAGTAGTATACGGTCGCGCCGCAGGCGACCGCTGTGAAGTGTCCAGCCATGCGCTCGAAAACGTGACTGAGGGGCAGAAAGGAAAGGAACACATCATCGGGTCCGGCGTGGATGATTTGAAGACAGGCATCCACGTTCGACTGGAGGTTGTGGTGGGTGAGCATGGCGCCTTTAGGTTCGCCGGTGGTGCCGCTGGTATAGATGAAGGTGGCGACGTGGTCGGGCGGTATCTGCGCGATGCGTTCGTGGAACCTTCGTTCGGCATCGGTATCCTCTGCACCGCGACGCTCGATATTCGCGAAGCTGATGGCGTTGCTTGCAAGCTCGGCAGGCGGGTCCATACACACGATGGTCTCCAGCTGGGGTACCGCCTGGCTTACCTCGACTGCCTTGCGATATTGCTTCTCATCCGAGACGATAATGACCCTTGCGCCGCTATCTCGCGCCAGATACTCTATCTGGTTGGCTGGCAGGGAAGGGTACACTGGCACCACAATCGCTCCCAGCGAGAGCAGGGCGTAGTCGGCAATCGCCCATTCGGGTCGGTTTTCGGAAAGCAACAGCACGCGGTCACCCGCGGAAACGCCAGTGGCTTCCAGCCCCGAGCTGAGATGAATGACCCGTTGCAGATACTCGCCGTAGCTGAGCGGGTAGGTCTGCCCTTTGAGGATGCGTACCAGTGCGGTGTGGTCAGGTTGTCGTCGCGCGACCTGCGCGAAAACGGTGCAGAGATTTCGAAACATAGGTATATTACCCCCTTGTCGTTATGACAGCCCCTCGGCTGTCCGCTCAGGCAGGCTCTCCCTGCCCGGGTGGGGCAGTTGCCCCACCACGGGGAAGATAGCGCGTTATTCTCCAATCGCCTTCAATATTACCCGTTTGCGCCTCTGTCCGTCAAATTCGGCATAGTATATCTGCTGCCATGGACCGAGGTCTAATCTCCCGCCCGTGATGGGAACAATCACCTCGTGGTGGATGAGCAGGCTCTTGAGGTGCGCGTCGCCGTTGTCCTCGCCTGTGCGGTGGTGGCGGTAGTCCGGGCGGTAGGGGGCGAGTTTCTCCAGCCACTCGTCGATATCGGCAATCAGCCCGCTCTCGGCGTCGTTGACGTAGACGCCCGCGGTGATGTGCATCGCGCTCACCAGCACAAAGCCCTCCTGGATGCCGCTTTCGCGCACGAACTGCTCCACCTCGTCGGTGATGTTGATATATTCCCGCCGTTTGGCGGTGTGGAACCAGAGGTATTTGGTCGCCGATTTCATCCCTTCCTCCCACACGGTGTTTCCCTCACATCATAACATAACAGCAGGGCGTCTGCCAAGCGGGGCTGCAGTACGGGTGGAACGCGGTGGCAACGAGAAGCCCCTGTCGTCGGGGCGACAGGGGCAAGGATTTGCCTTCTGCTGGTCTTACGCCTTGCGACGGCGCAGCAGCGCTGCCATCGGCAGTAAGCCCGACGCGAACAGCGTCACCGTGGAGGCGTCGGGGATGGCTTGGGCATAAAGGTGCACCGTGCCTTGGTAGAAATCCATCCCGGGTGTCGAGTCGCTGTTCTTGTCGTAGACCAGAGTGCCAGTAACCCGGAACTTGCCGTTAAAGGGATACGCATTCGGCAGGAACGGCGTATCTGGAAACGCGGGGTTGTACCAGTGGATGAAACCGTCGCTGTGCAGCACCACGTCGATATCGGCCTGGAAAGAACCACCACCCAACGGCGTCAAGGTGTAATTTAACACTGTCGCGGAGTTGCCACGCAGGGTGCTGTTAAGGACAATCGCAGCAGGGTTCTTGGGCCCATGGGTCCAGTCGCTGTACACGTTCATCGCCCAGAGAACCTGCGGACCCTGTACAGGGCTAGAGCCATTCCAGTCGTAGGCATAGAGTACAGGCGGCGTGGGATTGGCATTGGTGGGCGCCACGAAGATAGCGTCAAACCCATACTGTCCCAGATCGCCAAAGATAGTCTTGAACGGCTCCGACATGCTGATAGAAGCACCATTCACATTGGTGATGGAGTTCGCCCACTGGACACGCAGGTAAGAAACGTTCGCCGGCACCTCGTTTGTGTCGTTGAAGTACACGGCGACACCGCCGGTCGCAGTGCCTACTGGCACCCACACCTGAGCGTTAGCGACAGCAGATAGCGTTAGCATCGCTGCTGCTCCCGCCAACAGGTGGTTCATCAGTCTGCGCATGTTTGTTCCCTCCTTTTAAGCCTTTGGGGTGATTTGAGGATTTCTCCTCCCAAAATATGTAAGGCAAAATCCGTGCCAAAACGGGCGTTTTTGCATCCTGACAACGGGTTTTTTGCAAAAATCCGACAAACGCAGCCCCCCACTGGTCTATGTAGCAAAAAGACCAAAACCTTTGTGATTTCCCGTATTGCCGAACCCACTTCCAAAGACAGTATGAGAAGCCGGCCCAACCGGCGAATACAGAATTATGGAGGTGGAACGAAGGTGTACCAGGTTCAGAACGGCATCGATGTGCTGTTGCAACAGGGGTGCAAACCCTTGAGCGGCTGGCGGGTGGGGGTGATTACCAACCACACGGGGCTGACGCGCGAAGGCAAACCAACCTGGCGCGCGTTGCTGGACGCTGGGGTTCAGCTGACTGCGCTGTTCAGCCCGGAACATGGCTTCGCCGGAGCCGTGGACGAGCCGGTGAAAGATGCACGCCACCCCGAAACGGGCTTACCCATCTACAGCCTGTACGGCGAGCATAAAGCGCCGACAGCAGAGATGTTGCGCGCGGTCGATGTGCTGGTGTTCGATATTCAGGATATCGGCTGCCGGTTTTACACATACATCTCCACGCTGGGGCTGGCGATGGAGGCGGCGGCGCAACACGGCGTGCGTGTGGTGGTGCTGGACAGGGTCAACCCCATCAACGGCGTGGCAGTAGAAGGTAGTCTGACCGACCCCGACCGGCGTTCGTTTGTGGCGTATCACTCCATTCCGCTGCGGCACGGCATGACAGTGGGCGAGCTGGCAAGGCTGTTTCAGGCGGAACGTGCCCCAAAGTGCGACCTTCAGGTGATACCTTGCTCGGGCTGGAAGCGCGAGATGTGGTACGACCAGACAGGCTTGCGGTGGGTGAATCCGTCACCCAACATGCGCAGCCTCACGGCAGCCACGCTTTATCCGGGCGTGGGGCTGCTGGAGTTCACTAACGTCTCGGTGGGCAGGGGCACGGATGCGCCATTCGAGTTGTTTGGGGCGCCGTGGCTGAATGCCGACGCGCTGGCGCAGCACCTGTTGAAACGCAATCTGCCCGGCTTCGCGTGTATGCCTATACAGTTCACGCCGAATGCCAGCAAGTTTGCGGTGGAGGTGTGCAATGGGCTGCGGTTCACAGTGGTGGACAGGGGGCGTTTCCAGCCAGTGCTTTTAGGAGTGGAAATCGCCTGCGCCTTGCGTCGCCTGCACCCGCGCGAATGGGAGTGTGAGCCCCTGATGACCCTGTTGACCGACGGCAAAGCGTACGAGATGATTGTACAGGGGGCAGGGGCAGACGAGGCATGGGCTTATATGCAGCGCCTGGCGGCTGCGTTCCGCAGAAAGCGGGGCAGGTACCTGCTGTACGGGTAGGGGAAACAAGACCGGTGGTAGAACAGTCTTCTTTCTCTGGAGGTGTCGCGATATGACAACGCGTGTCATGATTCTCTGCAGTGTGTTGCTCGTTCTTGCCATGCTGGCGTACTCGCTGTGGCTTTATCCGAACTTGCCTGACCAAATTCCGACGCACTGGAATTGGAAGGGGGAAGCCGATGGCTGGAGCAGCAAACAGGTGGGGAGCTTTCTGCTGCCTGGTCTGACGGTGGGGCTGTTGCTTCTGTTCCTCGCGCTGCCCTGGCTGTCGCCGCGCGGGTTCCATGTGGAAGCGTTTCGCCCCACCTACAACCTTATCGTACTCCTGGTGCTGGCGCTGATGGCGTACATCCACTTTGTCGCTCTGCAAGCCGCGCTCCATCCCCGGCTGGATGTCTCACGTGCGCTCATCGGCGGCGTTTTCCTGCTGTTCGGCGGCATCGGCATCCTGCTGAACCGGGTGAAACGCAACTTCTGGATGGGTATCCGCACCCCCTGGACGCTTGCCAGCGAGGCGGTGTGGGAAAGGACGCATCACCTGTCCGCACGCCTGTTTCTGCTCACAGGGATACTGGGCACGCTGGCGGTGTGGATGGGCGCGCCGCCTGGTGTGTGCTTCGTGCTTCTGCTGATTGTGGCGTTCGTGCCAGTGGTGTATTCACTGGTGCTGTACAAGTTGCTGGAGAACCGGGGGCAGGTGTAGCCGCAGGCTCTTCTCTTACGTGCAGGAAGGTGGTGCGACAAGGCGAATCAAGAAGGTGAAAACCTTGCTGAAGGAGGGATTCGGTATGGCGCGACCGGTTACGCTGTTTACCGGGCAGTGGGCAGACCTTCCGCTGGAGGAGATGGCAAAGAAGGCGAAAGAGTTCGGCTATGACGGTGTGGAGCTTGCCTGCTGGGGTGACCATTTTGAGGTGGACAAGGCGCTCTCCCAGGACGGCTACGTGGAGTCACGCTGGGAGATACTGAGCAAGTACGGTCTGAAGTGCTTCGCGATCAGCAACCATCTGGTCGGTCAGGCGGTGTGTGACCACATTGACGAACGACACAAGGCGATTTTGCCGCCCTACGTGTGGGGCGACGGCAAGCCAGAGGGGGTGAAAGAGCGCGCGGCAGAGGAGATGAAGAACACCGCGCGTGCCGCTCGTAAGCTGTTCAACGCCGCCCCGCCCGAGGTGAAGGCGCAGCTGACGCGCGTGGTGGTGAACGGCTTTACGGGCAGCTCCATCTGGCCCTTCCTGTACTCCTTCCCGCCCAACCCTCCCGACCTGGTAGATAAGGGCTTTGCCGATTTTGCCGCGAGGTGGAAGCCCATTCTGGATGTGTTCGAGCAGGAGGACGTGTATTTCGGGCTGGAGGTGCATCCGACCGAAATCGCTTTCGACATCGTCACCGCGCAGAGAGCGATTGCAGCGGTTGGCGGACACAGGCGATTCGGTTTCAACTACGACCCCAGCCATCTGGGCTATCAGGGCGTGGACTACGTGGCGTTCATCCGCACTTTCCGCGAGCGCATCTTCCACGTGCATATGAAGGATGTCTACTGGTCGTCCACGCCGCGCCTGTCTGGGGTGTTCGGAGGACACCTGAACTTCGGGCATCCCGAGCGCTACTGGGACTTCCGCTCGCTGGGGCGCGGATGCATCGACTTCGAAGCCATCATCCGCGCGCTGAACGAGATTAACTATCAGGGACCGCTGTCGGTGGAATGGGAAGACAGCGGCATGGACCGCGAGCATGGCGCGAGAGAGGCGTGTGCCTTCGTGAAGCGCATGGACTTCGAGCCATCCCGCATCGCCTTTGACGCCGCATTTGCCGAGAAGTAGTGGTACCTCCGTCCCTCCCCCGTTGGGGAGGGACGGGAGTTTTTCCCCTGCCCATAAAGGCTCGGAAAAGGAGAACAAGGAGAATGATGATGTTGCTTAACGCGCTGGCGGTCGCAGGGGGCGCTAGCTTGCTCTTGACGGCAGCGCACGCTCAGGAGGTGAAAACGATGAAAGCCAACGTGCTGGTGCAACGGGTGTTCGGTCCGGAGCATCCCGGAGGTCGTTACAAGCATGCGCCGTCCATCGCACAGCTGGCGAATGGAGACCTCTATCTGGTCTTTTACGCCGGTTCCGATGAGTATGCGGACGATACCGCCATCTATGGAGCGCGCCTGCCCAAGGGCAGTCCACAATGGACGACGCCTGTGCCCATTGCCGATGCGCCCAACCGCCCCGAAGGCAACCCCGTCATCTGGCAGGCGCCCGACGGCAAAGTGTGGCTGTTCTACGTGGTGCGCTATGGACCGACGTGGAGCACCTCCATCATTCAGGCGAAGATTTCCACCGACGGCGCGAAAACGTGGTCAGACCCGATGATTGTCAGTTTCACACAGGGTATGATGGTACGCAATCATCCGCTCGCTCTGCCCAACGGCGATATTCTGTTACCCGCCTACTACGAGGTAGGTACTGACCCTGAATCGGTCTCGCCCGAGACCTGTTCGTTGTTTTTCATCTACGACGCGAAAAACCACACATGGACGGAGACGAACCGCATCCGCTCGCGGCTGGGCAACCTGCAACCGGCGGTGGTCGCCATTACGGACAAGCACCTGATTTGCTACTGCCGGGCGGGAGGCAGCTATGAGGATATGCCTGACAGGCGCGTTGTGTGGGCGGAGTCGCATGACGGCGGGCGCACCTGGAGCGAGGGCAGGGACACCGGTTTTAAAAACCCGAACTCGGCGGTGGAACTTATTCGGTTGCGCAACGGGCACCTGCTGTTGATTTTCAACGACTCTACCAGCCTGCGCACCCCGCTCACCGCTGCGATTTCCACCGATGGCGGCAAGACTTTCCCCTACCGCAAGCACCTGTTCGAAGGGGATGACGCCTTCGCCTATCCGAGCGCGGTGCAGACTGACGACGGGAAAATCCATCTGGTTTTCAGTGCACAGGAGCGCACGGTGATTTACCACAGTACCTTCGAGGAACGGGACATCAGCCCCGAACTGGCTCAGTAGGGAGGAACAGCCGCCCGCCACGCGGGCGGCTGGCTCTTTACTAAGGGGATTACGGATACACAGGGCGCCACGGGGACAAAGCCCTGCTGCTGGAGCTGTAGTAGACGGGCGAACCCTGTCCGTTGAACTGCGACGAGTCGAAAGGCACACGCGCGTCACGAATCCACTTCACATGCCCATCCACAAAGGCAATGTTCATTCCGTCGCTGTGCTCCATGAATATCTCGTTGTCCTCGAAATCCACGTCATTGGAGTCGACGTCGGTGTCGAAAGTACTCTCCATGAATAGATATTCCGAAGCAGGCTGTTGCCAGGCGGCTAAAGCCGTAAAACCGATGCCCGTTTCGCCGATGATGGAGTCGTTAATCGCGTAGCTGCAGTGCCACTTCCATCTGCCATCTGGCGCGCGGGTCAGGCGGAACTCTCGCGCAAGGTCCCATCCCCAGAACTGCAGTGCTTGCTGTACCACGCTGTCACTAACCAGCTGCAGGTTGGGATTGCTCGGACAGACGTAGATGTTGGCCCGTGCGGATGCCCAGTCGGCTGGCGGAGTCTTGATGTACGGCACGATGACGAACAGCCACAGGTCATCCATCAGCTGGGGACGGGTCGTGTCGGGGTCCTGCGACGGAAAATGCTCGTCGTAATCCTGCACGTACATCAGCATGCCGAGGGTAAACTGCTTCATGTTGGAGATACAAACTGCCTGACGCCCTTTCTCTCGCGCCTGGGCAAAGACGGGGAAGAGAATAGCTGCTAATATCGCGATGATCGCGATAACGACGAGCAGCTCGATGAGGGTGAATGCGCGATTGGCTTTCCGCATGATATGCCTCCTTCCACGCTTGAGTTTTGGTTACAGTCTACACCACGGATGTTAAGTACATGTTAAAACCCTCGCAATCACCTAATTTTGCGGTAGTGGCTGCCAGCGGTAGAGATGAAAGTTACGTTCCCGACTGTTCATCATGATGAACAATCCGCTGGGGAACTGTTTGCCGAGCGGATGTGAGGTGGCTTCAATGCCGTCCGTCTCGTCGGAGTCCGTGTGGACGACGGCGATAGCCTGCTGATGGTCATGGTCATCGGCAGGGGTTCCTTCGCGGCGGAATACATACACCACGCTTCTCTGAGGTCTCTGGTCAACGCACAACAGGTAGCCCTTGTCGCCTTTCGTAGGATAGACAGCGATGCCTTCGCGGTCGCCTTCGAAGCCTTCCTTGCCAAAGACCGCAAGCAGTTTGGAGGCTTCGGGATGTTCGGGGTCGGCGTGGTATTTGAGGATGCCGTAGTTCTCGTCCGCGTAATAGACATAGCCCAGCTGGTCGTCGACGGCGACCGCCTCGATTTCACCCTTTCCGCTAAACTGTCCAAATTCACGCACTTTTTGCAGGCGCACGCGCCCTTCTGCCGTAGGCACCAGCCGATATTGCCACAGGTAGGTGCCGGAGGGACCAGCCTTCCTGGAGACGACAGCATAAATGGCGCCATCTTTTGGACGCCGGTACAATGCGATTCCCATTGGCGCTGCAGAGTCACCTTCCTGCCCTGCGAAAACGGTAGCACCTTTGGGGTCGGTGATGTCGCGCAGACGCAGGCTCGCGGAGTCGATGGCAAAGATGCGAAGCCGTCGCGCGTTTCGTTCGGTCGCCACTACAATGTCGGTGGTGCGCCCCGCCAGGGGGAGGCCATATTCCACATCCACGTTATTGGGACGAAGGATGCCTCCTATCTTTTGCACGATTTTGCCTTTCAGGTCAAATACGTAAAGCGCGTTGCCTGTCTTATCGGTGCCGATGATGAGGCTTTTCTCGGGGTTTGTCGGATTTATCCAGATGGCGGGGTCATCGGCATCTCCCTGCACCGCAGCGGTTTGGGAAGCGGGTTGCCAGTGGAGGACACTGGCCGGTGCGAGCAGTAACGCACCTGCGGTTGCCAGAACGAGACGGTTGAACACTCTCTTCTCTCCTGCGACAAAAGTTGTTTGTCTTTCAGAACGCGGCTATACCCCCGTTCGTGACAGGGGTCACACCGGCGACGGACTTTTAACGCGATTACCTTCCAGATGATATTATAGAATTATTATGAACATTTTAAGGCAAGCGCACTGCCGCATATCGCAGGATGGTGCCGGAATGCGTTCCAACCCCAAACATTTCCAGCGTCCTTGACGGGCGGCTTCCACCGCGTTCGCAGGCGGTGACAAACGCGGTGAACGGCTCGCGGAAGGGGATTCGGTTCGGCTCCCCGCGTCGCGGTAGCACAGGCATCACCGCATTGAACCACGTGCCATCCGGCTCAGTGGCGGCGCAAATGACCAGCAAGCGTCTGCCATCGGGTGAGTGGAAGCGACCATAGCGAGGGTGCGGGGTGTTCAGACCTTCGCCGCCTTCCATCAGCGTCTGCTTCTGCACCAGGCGACCTTCCTGCACCGTGCAGTATTCCAGTGACGTGCGCAGCGGCAGGTTGGGGAAGTAGCGATCCCGTAGAAGGGGGGTGGTTTGCTGGCGCAGGTAAAGCAGATGGGCGACGCCCTGTCTGTCCAGCCACAGATCCAGATTGATGATGTGCCCGCCGGTCGCGTCCACATCGTCTATCTCCAGCGGGGGACGGAACGGCTCCGAGTGCACACGGGGCGTCCACGTGTAGAAGAGCCTTCGGAACACGTAATCCCATTCCCGCTGTGTCTTTTCGCGCTTGTAGCGACGCCACTCTTCTACCGGTTCGTAGATGTCTCCTATAGCGAGCACGTGTGCCACGCGATGGCGCAAAGCCACCTGCGGATAGCAGGCGCGGATGGGGAAGGTCACAACACCGGGCGCATCCCAACGTCCGTCGCTTTTCAGCAGAGCGTAATGGTACTCGCCGGTGTGGGCGTCAATGTGCATGAGCAGTATTTCACCGCGCTGGCTGTCTGCAGCGATACCGCGATACGAATGGTCGGTGAAGGTAGCGGTTTGCGGGAAGGGTGGGGTATGCTCGGTTGGGGTGGATAGTTGGTTTCGGGAAAACTCCAGTAAGCCCGGCTTGCATTTGCCGTATTGAGTACCCGGCGGCATCACGGAGGTATTGACAGAAAGAAACAACCTGTCCTGCGGCAGTATCACCAGAGGGCATGGTTCGCGCTCGCGGAAGGCGGATGGCGCCCACACCATCTGCCAGTCTTCGTTACCCTGCTTGCGGAAGAGGCGGGGACGAGTATTGCATAGCGGTGGCACATCTGCGCCGGTCTCCATGACACTGGCATACACTTCGTCACCTGTTCGTGTGAGTATGGGTGCACCGTAGCACCATAGAGGACCCGAACCGTTATTCGGCGGTTCGCAGGTGGCGATGGTCTCTTCCGCTAGCACGCGCATGGTGTGTTCCTCCCGTTGCCTGAATATCCGTGTCATTGTTCGGGACGAGCGTTGAAAACCCTGCAACAGCATCGGCCATTCAGGCTGGTAAGGTGCGCAGGAAGCGCAGGACTTTTTCGCGGGGCAAAGGCGAAAAACCGGTAATTTTATCACCGCTCTGGCACGCATTTTGCAACTCATATACGTGCAAGGCAAAAAGAGGCGCTGCAAGACAAAGTGCCCGCCAATACGAAATCTAATGCATAAGGAGTGAGTGTCATGAGAACGCGAAAAGGCTTTACGTTAGTCGAACTGCTGGTGGTTATCGCCGTGGTGGCGATATTGTCTTCCATCTTGATGCCGGTTTTTGGGCGTGCCCGCGCGGCAGCGCGCACTACGGCATGTGTGAGCAACCTGCATCAGATTGGACAGGCGTTCATGCTGTATGTGCAGGACTGGGACGGTAATCTGCCAGCTGCCATGCCCTATGCAGCGGTCGCTCCGGAGGGGCGAGCCTGGATGACGGCGCTACAGCCGTATGTGCAGGATGCGCGAATCTGGATATGCCCGGAGAACACTGAACCGGTACCCAGCTATGCTTACAATACGTTCCTCGGGTTTCCGCGGTTGATGGGTATGGCATATGGATACGGTGGGCTGGCTCTGGATGCCATCACTGTGCCTGCGAGGACGTTTTTGGCTTATGATACGCCCAACAGTCGGGCGGATGCGAATAACCTGAACGGCGCGATGGGCAGCTATTTGATGTATGTGATGCCCGGTCAGCTTGCGGAGCGACATCCTGACTGGGAGGCAGAGTACCGCGAGCGAGCACAGTGGCAGCGCCCACGCCATAATGACGGCAATAACGTGGTGTTTGCAGACGGTCATGTGCGGTGGATACGACTGGCGGTGCAGAGACCGTGGAGCGTTAGTCAGTTCAACCCACTGCAGACGCCATGACAACCGGCTTAACACCCAGCACCATCCTCCTCCTCTCCTCCCGCGAGGCGCCGGCTAACCCCGGCGCCTTGAAAACTTCTCAGGGCAGGCGTACCACACGTCCGATAGTTTCGTCCACCGGCAAACCCGCAAAGCGCGATTGAGCATGAAGCACTACCACAGAGCCTGAGGGCAGGGTGGGCAATCGGAAGGTTACCCCGTCCTCGTCCACACGAGCGTTCCTGCTCTGTGTGCCCGGTTTGGTGCGTAGGAGCGTTGTGGTTACATCGCCATTTGGCAGCACAGCGTGAACGGTGCAGCTGTAGCTGAAGCCGGGGCGCGGCTTGCTTCGGGTATTGATATGAAGAACCGCCCGCCCATTCTCCATGCGCAGTTCTGCGGAACTGAAGTCACCCGGAGCCTGCAAGTTGCTGAGAATATCCTCCTCATCCGGTTCTTCCCAGACGATGCCGTGCGACGGCTCCATGTGAACCACGACCGGTTGCTCGATAAACAGCTCGTTCTGGCGTACAAAACTTTGCAGGAAACGGGACATCATCAGCATCTGAGAAGTATGGGCTTTGATCGCATTCATCTTTCTGACCTGTTGCGGCGGGGTCAGGCTCAACTTTACCCAGTGCAATCCAATGTTGAAGAAAGCAGGGGGAGGAGTCAGGGGTTGATCCTCGTGCAAACCTTGCGGGTGGGGCCAGTCGGTGCAATGAACTAGATAATGGCGTAGCACCACCCTGTGCGCGAAACCGATGCCCTGCATCCGCAAGCGAGCCAGTGCGCTCATCACAAACAGAGCTGTTGCCGAGTGGTCTGGGTGGTCATCAGCGGGGTGGGTCACATAGACGTGTGTCGGCACGGTGCGGCGCAGCACTGATTCCACGTCGCGCAGCACGTTTTGCCCGCAGTATGTCACTCCAGGGCGCAGGGTCTCGCGGTATGGGTTCGAGCCGGTATCGGTGTAGTATGATCGCAAGGGGTTAGAGGGCGTCCAGTTCGACCGCCAGAGGGAATAAAGCCCCCTGTCCGGGTAGCCCAAAAAGGTGACACGCCAATCCGCCAGTCCAAGCAGGTGCATGGCTCGGCGTGCTTCTCGCTGGCGCATCTCCCCAAACTGGATGTGCTGTTCGGGGGTGGGCCTGGGCTGTCGAAATTGCCTTTCCACCGCGAGGCGGAAGCCATCACCATTGGTCATATACACGACCCACACCTGTGCTCCAGCGTTGAGCGCTTGCTGGATAACACCTGCGCACCCGATGGCTTCATCGTCGGGGTGGGGTGCAAACACCAGCACGCGGTCTCCGGCGCGATGCGGCAGCATCTCCGGGATGTCTTTGATGACGGATGGCGGCAAAGCAGTGCTCTGGCGGTAGTAGCTTGCGCCTCTGTCGGCGAAGTACAAACCGAAGGCAATCCAAACCAGCCAAAAAAGCCATCTCAATGACTGCCTTTCTTCTTTCACGTGCGAACCAGTCCCCCGGTAAATCAGCACTGATAGGTGGCGGAGAGGGTGGGATTCGAACCCACGAGGCTCATCGCCTGCCGGTTTTCAAGACCGGTGCCTTCAACCACTCGGCCACCTCTCCG
The DNA here is from genome assembly GCA_023511455.1 of Bacillota bacterium. Lineage (NCBI taxonomy): Bacteria > Bacillati > Bacillota > Bacillota bacterium. The sequence continues at coordinate 42,450 of JAIMBJ010000022.1, read as the reverse complement.
CAGAGATGGTATCGTGGAAGATGGGCGTGTAATACATTACCACAAAGAGGACTTTTCGTCAATAGGGGCGGAGGGCAGGGACGGCGAGCGGAACCGTCCCTGCACCGAGGTCATTATACGTCCTGCTCCTCGTATCGCTGTTTGAGCGCGGCGACCACCGAGGGGTCGGCGAGGGTAGTCGTGTCGCCCAGAGCCCGTCCTTCTGCGATGTCGCGCAGCAGGCGTCGCATAATCTTGCCCGAGCGTGTCTTGGGTAGTTCAGAGGTGAAGTGCAGGTCATCGGGGCGAGCGATGGGGCCGATTTTCTTCACGACATGTTCTTTCAGCTCGTCCATGAGGTCACTGCTTGCCCGGTATCCCTCTTTCAAGGTGACAAAGGCGGCAATCGCCTGTCCCTTGATGTCGTGCGACCTTCCGATGACGGCCGCTTCGGCGACCGCGGGATGGTCTACCAAAGCCGACTCCACCTCCATGGTGCTGATGCGGTGTCCCGCTACGTTCATGACGTCGTCGACGCGCCCCAGCAGCCAGTAGTAACCTTCTTCATCCCTCTTGCAGCCGTCGCCTGTAAAATAGACACCTGGGAAGCGGCTCCAGTACTGATTGACATATCGTTCGGGGTCACCGTAGATGGTGCGCATCATACCGGGCCATGGCTTCTTAATCACCAGGTAACCGCCTACGCCCAAGGGTACCGACTCGCCCCGCTCGTCTACCACATCCGCTTCGATACCGGGGAACGGACGGGTGGCTGAGCCGGGTTTGGTGGTGGTGATGCCCGGCAGAGGAGTAATCAGGATATGTCCCGTTTCGGTCTGCCACCACGTGTCTACGATAGGGCAACGCTCGCCGCCGATGTAGACGTGGTACCACATCCACGCCTCGGGGTTAATCGGCTCACCCACGCTGCCCAGCAAGCGCAGGCTGGAGCGGTCGTGTCGTTTCGGGTATTGTGGTCCCCATTTCATGAAAGCGCGGATGGCAGTTGGAGCGGTGTAGAACACAGTGACCCGATACTTCTCCACGATCTCCCAGAGACGGTCGCGTTCGGGATAGTCAGGTGCTCCTTCATACATGAGTACGGTGGCACCGTTTGCAAGCGGTCCGTATACCACATACGAGTGTCCGGTGACCCAACCGATGTCTGCAGTGCACCAGAACACATCGTCTTCCTTCAGATCGAACACCCACTTGGTGGTGGCATAAACTCCGGTGAGGTAACCGCCAGTGGTATGGGCAATGCCCTTCGGCTTGCCTGTGGAGCCGGACGTATAAAGGATGAAGAGAAGGTCCTCGGCGTCCATGGCTTCTGGTTCGCAGTGGATGGGAGCGTGTTCCATCAATCGGTGCCACCAGTGGTCGCGTCCTTCAAGCATGGGAACGTGCGTCGCATCCATTGCCCGGTTCAACACGACGACGTGCTGTACGGTGGGGCAGTGTTCCACCGCTTCGTCAGTCGCACGCTTCAACTGTACGATGTTACCGCGCCGGTAACCGCCGTCTGCAGTGACGACCACCTTTGCCCCGCAGTCGTTGATGCGCTCGCGCAAAGCCTCTGCCGAGAAGCCGCCAAACACCACTGAGTGTGGGGCACCGATGCGAGCGCAAGCCAGCATGGCAATTACGGCTTCGGGCACCATGGGCATATAAATGACTACTCGGTCGCCACGATGCACGCCGAGCCGCTTGAGGACGTTGGCAAACTTGGTGACCTCGCGATACAGGTCCCAGTAAGTAAGCACACGCTCCTCGCCGGGTTCGCCTTCCCAGATGATTGCCGCCTTGTTACGGCGAGCTGTGCGCACGTGCCGGTCAATGCAGTTGACTGAGGCGTTCAGTTTGCCTCCGAGGAACCACTGTGCATGAGGCGGTTCCCATTGGAGCACCTGGTGCCACGGCTCGAACCATTCCAGCTCGCGGGCAAACTGCTCCCAGAAGGCTTCGGGGTCTTTGGCTGCAATGTCGTAAATGTCCGGTTGTTTCACGTTCGCCTGCGCGCGAAAAGATTCCGGAGGAGGGAAAACACGGTTCTCACTCAGAAGAGCTTCGATAGTCGCATGCGCCTCCATGGCTTCCGCAGTGATGCCATCACTCATGATACGTACACCTCCCCTGACGCGATGTTCGGTATTTTGATTAGCTCATATTTTACCATAAAAAGTGTATCTGTGCGATGGAGTCACGAAGGATGGACGACGAGGAGCGTCGAATGGAGGCTCACCAATGTGCAGGTGTACTGCTGCCGACAGCGGTACCAGGAAGTTGAGATGACGCCGCGAATATGCTTGACAACGCTTGACAAATATAGTAACAATGATGTGGATGTATCACGCTAACCCTTCATTGAGGCAGCACCATGGACGTGCACGGTGTGGTGTCGGGCGAACAGCAGGTAACAGGCTTGTATCGTGTAGCACAGGTAGCGATAGACCTGCTGCCGCTGGAGGATGCTCTGCAACGTATTGCCGAGGAAGCCTGCCTGTTGACGCAGGCGAGCGCAAGCGCCCTTGCGTTCCTCACGGACAGCGATTCCAAGCTGAGGCTGGTAGCCATAGCTGGTGAAGAGGTTCAGGACCTGCGGGGCACGGTGTTCCGTGTGGAGAACTCATTGATGGAGAACACTGTGCGCCGTGGAGAGAACGCCATTCCTTTTTACCCGGTGCGCCCTGACCCCGTGATGGAAAGCCTTCTGGGTGGAACACGGTTGCGTGGGGCGGCGGTGGTTCCGGTGCAATGCGACCAGCAGGTAGTGGGCGCGCTGGCTGTGCTGAACAAGCGCGATGGCTCTCGGTTCGATTCCTCAGATATTCGCACTTTGCAGATACTGGCGTCATTCATTGCGGGTTTATGGCGACGCAGGCAACTGGAACAGCGCAGCGAGCGGTTGGGGCGCGAACTGGAAGTGATGTACCACGCCGCGCAAAGCATCGGTAGCAGTCTGAACCTCAATCAGGTGCTGGATACGGTTCTGGAAGAGGTAGCGGTACATTTGCCCCACGCTTTTGCGGTGCTTTTCCTGTTGAACGATGAGCGAACGCATCTTTTCATCGCCGCGGAGCGCGGTCTGGTAGGAGACGAACTCGAGGTGATGCTTGCAGCGGATGAAGGGCTGCAGGCGGAGGTACTGCGCAGTGGCGAACCCCGTCTGGTCAACGCTGCGGACATAGACCCTGGGGTCGAACAGTTCGTACCGCGCCTGCGGATACACTCCGCTTTGTATGCGCCGGTAAAGTCGCGCACGAAGACACTCGGTCTGCTTCTGGTGACCAGCACCAGCCGCAATGCCTACACCGAGGCGGACCTGAAGCTGCTCAACGGGGTGGCATCACTGGCGGGTATCGCCATTGAGAACGCCCTGCTTTACGAGGACGCCCATCGCCGTGCCGAGGAAGCCACCTCTATCTACGAGCTGTCCCAGTCGGTGAACTCTTCGCTGGAACTGCACAGCGTGTTGAACCTCGTAGCCGATAGCGTATTGCGGCTGCTTCAGGTGGATAAGTTCGCGCTCATGCTTTATGACGGGAACGAAGGTGTGTTGCGCACCTACGTCAGTCGTGGAGTCGACCCTGCGTACTTTGACCGCCTGCGCCCCACGAAAGGGCAGGGTATACCCGGCTGGGTGCTGGAGTTTCAGAGCCCGGTGTATGTGCTGGACGTTGCGGCGGACCCGCGCAATGCGGCGGCTCCTCTAGACCGTCAGGGGGTGATTTCGCTGGCGTGTGTGCCTTTGCAGGTAGGCATGGAGCCGATGGGTGTGATGCTGGCAATGAGCAGCCGCCGTCGGTTGTTCACCATTGCGGAGATGGAGCTTCTGTACACTATCGCGAACCAGGCGGCGGTAGCCATTGATAACGCTCTGCGCTACGAAGAGGAGCGTCAGAAATCGGAGGACTTGCGACAGTACTTCCTGAGGGTAGCGCGGGCTATCGGGAGCACCGTAAAGCAGGGGGAGGTGCCTCAGCTGATTGCCAATATCGCCGCAGAGGTGTTGCGTGCAGACAGGGCGATATACTACACGGTAGAAGGCAATCGGATTCAGCCTCTGGCGGTCAGTGGTTCGCGGATGGCGACGCTTCTGGACGACGAAGAAGCCGCGGGCATGGCAAGCATGGCATGGGTAGTGAAGACCGGGCGCCCCTTGCTGGCATATCAGGCATCGTCGGATGTGCGATTTCGAGATGACCCCTTTGTGCAGCGCGAGGGAATGGCATCATGCCTTGCGGTTCCGATAGGGGGGAAGAAGCCGAACAGCTTACTGGCGGTATACACCCTGCAACCGCGCAAGTTTACTCGGCACGATGCGGAACTGCTGAGCACAGTAGCGGAGCTGGTGCTGGAAACCTGACAGACACCAGCCCCTTTTCTAGGGTAGGGAGCTAATGGCGTGCGCTTAAGCCCTCGAAGAACACGCGCATGATATGGTCTACCACCTCTTCTATCGGGAAGGAAGCCTGCTCCAGATAAGCGAGCGTGACAAACACGTTGGTCATTCCGAACAGCAGGTACACGCTCTTGTTTGTATCATGAGGGACCAGTTCGCCACTTTGCACCCCTCTTTGCAGCACCTGTTCCAGCTGGGCGATGGTTTGCATGAACTGCCGCACAAGTGCCTTGCTTTCTTCATCTCCCCGCTGCGCTCCCACAATCTCGCGGTAAACGATACGCACCAGCCCGGGGTCGTGGTAGGTGGTCTGCAGATACCCCTGCAGGAAGGTGCGCACTGCTTCGCGGGCAGAGCCAGTGGTGTTGGTGGCAGCAAGCACCGTTGCACGCAGCCTTTCCACGCCCTCCTGCAACAGCTGGTGGTAAAGGTGCTCTTTGTGCTCGAAGTAATAGTACAGCAAAGCACGGTTCACGTGCGCGCGCAGGGCTATCTCGCCGATAGAGGTCGCTTCGAAGCCCCGTTCGGCGAACAGCGCCTCTGCTGCTCGCATGATGCGGTCACGCGCAGTTGGTCGCTTGCTGGATGCCTGTTGTTCCTGCATGTTCGCCCTCCATAGGTGTTTCTGTAGTAGTCCTGCTGCTAAAGCGCCACCATACACTGAGGAACTGTAGCGTGACGCCAGCAACTGCGAAGCCAAACAGCCAGCGCAGCTCCGCCATATTGAATGCCCAGCCAGCTCCGTTGGACACGGCGTTTCGCATGAGAGCGAGATAATGGGTGAGAGGCAGTACCTTGCTTACCAGCTGGATGCCTTCTGGCATCGCAAACAGCGGCCAGGTGAAGCCGGATAGCAGAAACGACGGCAGAGCAATCAACATCAGTATTTGCGTGCTGAGCAGCTGGGAACGTGTCAGGCTGGAGATGAACACGCCGAAGCCCACCAGACCGACGATGAACAGAAAGGTTGCCGTAAGCAGTAACCGGACATCACTCCGCAATGGCACGCCGAACCTGCCAAAAGGCAACGAAAACAGCACCACGCTCATGGCGAAGGAGACCATCACGTAGAAGGACAGTTTGCCCATCGCTGCTGCGATGGGATGGGCAATCTGACGTCTCAGTGCGGGGAAGGTGTTCTCTTCGTGTTCCTTTGCCCACGCCAGAGCCACTGTCATCAACACTACTTGTTGAATCACGGTGCCAACCAGGCCTATCAACAGGAAGTTGGTATAGTTGAAGGTCGGGTTATACCACAGGCGTAAACCCACTTCTATGGGCATCGTCTGGGTAACAGTGTGCTGCGGGGGTACCCCCTGTGCTGACCACTTCCGTAAACTCACTCCTGCGGAAAAGGTTTGCACGACTTCAGCGATCCCGCGCGTCGTCGCGTTGGCGATAATCATGTTACTGCCGTCTACCACTGCCAGCACCCGTGCAGGTTTGCCAGCAGATACATCTCGTTGTAATCCGCGGGGAATGACGAGACAGACAAACGCCTTTCCTTGCCAGTTCATCTCCCGAAACTGCTGCAAGTCGGCGACGGCTCCTGTCACATGGAAAGTATCGGTCGCGTCCAGAGCCTGCACGATTTGGCGGCTGAGCGGACTGTGGTCGTTGTCTTGGACGACGGTAGGCACTTCCTTCACGCGATGCTGGCTGTACATCTCGCCGAACAACAGGATGTAGAACAGGGGTATTACCAGCAGCATCGCGACCAGGCGCCAGTCGGTGAAAAAGCGCCTTGCCTCGCGTGACCAGGTGGTGCAGAAGTCAGATATGGCTTTCATTTTACTTCCGCTCCTTTCTGGCGTAGACGCGGGCGGTCATGCCTTTGACGAGACCCTGCACGGGTTCCTTCCACTCCACCCGCAGCTGCAGGCTGCGACTGTCGAAACTGCCCCGCTCGTTGGTGGCTCGCTTGGTGGCAAAGTCGGCGGCGGGTAAGATACGTGTTACCTTCGCCTCGACCCGCTTGCCGAGGGAAGGAAACTCCACCTGTACTGAATCTCCGCGCTGGATTCCTCCTGCAACGCTTTCGTCCACAAACACTTCCACCCACCATTGTCCCTGCTGTGCGATGGTGAGAATAGGCATGCCGGCGGCAACAGTTTCGCCCGCTTCTGCCATCTTGCGCGAAACAACGCCGTCAGCAGGTGCTCGCAGAAGCGTTTGCTTCAGATACGCCTGTGCTTCCTCGACCTGCGCCCAGTTTGCCAGTTGTTTTGCCCTCAGCGCGTCGATGTCACGTTTGCGCAGTTCCACCTGCATCCGCGCGTGTTCGGCGAGCTGCAGGTTCGCTTCCGCTGCTTTCAGCCCTGCCCATGCCGCCTGTTTTTCTTCCTTGCGCACGGCATCCCTGATCAGTTGCAGTTTCGCTTCAGCCGCTTGCAGCTGCGCTTGCGCTGCCAGAAAAGCTCCCTCTGCTTCGTCCGCCTTCTGCTGAGGGATAACCCCCTCTTTTGCCAGCGCTTCAAGCCTGTTCCACGTTTTCTGCGCCACCATGAACTGCGCCCTTGCTGCCTCCACCGCTTGCTCTGCCTGTCGAATCTCTTCGGGACGTGCGCCGTTCTGTGCCATTTCCCATTTCGCACGGGCAGCTTCCAGTGCGGCTTTTGCCTGGCGTACCTGGTCCTCCGTCCGAAGTGCCTCTAACTCCACCGCTAACCTTGCTTGTTCCATTTGGGCATCAGTTGCCTGTAATCCTGCTTGTGCTTGACGCACCTTTGCACTGATTTCCTCGCTTTCGAGCACTGCAATTACCTCTCCCTGTCGTACAGGGTCACCTTCGTCGACACTCAGTGAGGCGATACGACCGGGTATTTTAGAGGACAGGTTGACCTCTGTGGCTTCCACCGCGCCCTCGCCGAGGTAACGCCAGCCCTGCGCCGCAGGAACCGACTCCGCGCTGGCTTTTGCTTGCAGAGACAACCACCGATAGCCCATCGTCACAACCATGCCGAAAACCGCCAGTCCAAGCAGTGGTTTCCACACCACGCCGAGTATCCGGGCAGCACTTTTCATCCATCGCTGCAGCAGCTGTTTCATTTCGCACCTCCTACAGGGTAAGGTGTAGTCCTTGAAGCAATCGGTTGGTGAGCCGAAGCAGGGTATAGTAAGCCGTGTTCATCTGATACAAAGCCTGTTCGCGTTGTATCTGAGCCTGAGAGACAGCCAGTATCGCGTCCAGCATTTCCACGCTGGTGCCCATGCCTGTCTCAAAGCGACGACGAGCCAATCTCAGACTTTCCTGCGCCGTATCGACTGCTCTCTGCGCCGCTGCCAGTCCCTGTCGGGCGGCTTCCATGTCGAGCAGGGCTTGCTTCACCCGCAGGGCGAGAGCGTTTTCCAGTTTCTGCCTGTCTATGTCGGTGCGATCGGCGTTTTCGCGCTGTTCACGTGCCACGGCTTTGGCGTAACCAGCATCGAATAGGTTCCATCTCATGCCAATGGTCAGCGAGGCATGAGGCTCGACGGCGGACAGGTCGCGAGTGAGCGTTTCAAGGTTCACGGCGAAAAGAACCTGCGGCCTGGCTTCAGCCTCCGCAGACAGGGCGAGTGCGCGTTGTGCTTTTGATTTCATCTGCAACGCCCGCAGTTCATGGGAGGACGCAAGCGCAGCCCTGACGCTCTCTTCATAGCTCAACGTAAAGGCAACCTCGCACAGGGGTGTGATCAGTGTGGTCTGTTGCTCCTGCGGCAAGTTCAACAGGTTGTACAGTAACGAGAGGGCAAGTTCTCGTCCGTTTCGGGCGTCTGTGAGGCGCTTTTGCTGGGTAGCAAGTTCTGCCTGAGCACGCAGTACGTCGTACTGAGAAACAATGCCCTGTTTGTAAAGGGCTTCCGCTTGTTTCAGATGAGCCTGTACAACCTCCAGTGCCTGTTGTTGCACTGCTTCCACACGTTGTGCCAGCACTGCCTGAAGGTATGCATGGGTCACCTGTAATACCACATCTGCTGCCCTGGCGCGTGCCGCCTCGTCGCTGGCACGCACTCCCAGCGACGCTGCCTTCACTGCATTCTCTATGCGACCGCTGGTGTACAGGGGAACACTGAAGGTCAACGTGGCTCGTTTAGCATTCGCCTTCGCCAGTTCGAACTCGGGCACGGGCACGGTGATGCTCAAAGGGGACTGAGGGTTTGACGGGTTGGGTAGTTTCAGGTTAATGGGTGGCACGCTTAAGGCTGGTGGTTCCGGCAGATGTTGCAGGGAGATGCGTGCTTCCAGCTTTGGCTGCCCGAGCGTCCGCGCCTGCTGCTGCTTCGCTACCGCCAAGTGGATATCCTTTATCGCGCCGCGGTAGTCCAGGTTGCGCTCTATCGCGATACGGGATGCCTGTTCCAGGCTGAGTTCTTCCGGCAACTGCTGCGCAAGCAGCTGGGAAGACAGCATCAACAGGGTCAGGATGCTCGTGGTGCTTCGCCTCATTTGCCTTGCCTCGTATTTAATTAAATGGTTAGTGAAATTCATTAGCATTATACCGCATATTGCAAGGTGTTTCAAGGTTCTCAGGGCGGGCATATGGAGGCTTTAACAGCCTTTGAGTATTCTAAGAAAGTGCAGGAAGGCGCCTCTTTAGGGGCTCAAGCCCTGAATGGGTTTATGAAACGCTCTCTAACGTGCTCGATAGCTCAAAATGGCCAGGGAGGCCGGAGCCTTGCGCGTGATTCCAAAACAGAACGGGCTGTTGTTATGGAACCGTTCGACAAGATCGAAGTTTTCGTAGGCGATGCCATGCGGGATCTCCACATTGCTCGCCCAGTACACACGCCGGGCGTTGACACGCACCTGCAGGTCCTGGCTCCATGTACCTTTGGGTTTGCGCCAGTACTGGGTCACTGGAAAGGAACCGCGATATCGCCACCATGGGGCGCGCGGGTCTGCAGGCTCTTTGCCCGGGTCGGCTTCATCGGTGGTGAGGCAGACCACAATATCGCCCGTGTGGTTACGCGGGAGGCGTTTCAGGGGGAAATAGGTATCGGGTGCAAAATGTTCGCCCTGATAACTGCCGAATAACTCGCGGCTGTGCACTACCGCATCCTTCAGCCATAGCTGCCGTGCGCGGATGTAGTTGCCCATTGTAGCGGTTAGCACGCACTGGTCGAGAGATGCGCTGTTCGGAGTGGGCTCCGCGACAAGGCATACCTCATCGGGGCGGTCACTGCGGAAGGTTGTTTCGATAATTAGTTCCGCGCCGTTTTCGAATCGCTCTACCAGGAAGCGGATTTTCAGGAATTCTATCTTGCCCTGCCTGTAGCGCTCCCCGGGCTGAGGGTCAGATGAGACATCATTACCCTTCAGACACCAGAATCTTTTGCCACGTTGCTGGTCCGCCTGGCTCCACTCCAGTTCACTAAAACCCCTTTGTCCACGTACGATGGGCTCTACTGCAATGAAGTTAACCAATCCTGTTTTACGCCCGTTATCCAGTATGGGATAGCCGATGCGGAATAGCCCCCGCGGGGATCGCCCCCCTTCCTCCACCTCATCGGGAGCAATAGCGATCTGAATACCCTGAATAAAGCCCCATACATGCCGATTCGCAAACGGTAACCAGACTTCAGACATGGTTTTCTCCTTTTGCGGGTGCTTTATGGAAAGTTTCGAGGGAGGGGCAAACACTCCTGCAAGGTAACATAATACAGCGAAGCGGCAGGCGTCCAGCCTGCCGCTTTTTGCACAATAGAACCCTTTCGCGCTATCTTTGCGAAGGCAAAGATAGCGGATATTGCCCAAAGCAAGCGTTGTATAGAAGTTCTTCTGTATCAGCGCTTCCGGCGGCGCAAGAACAGACCTGCTAAACCTGCACCCAATCCCACGATGCTGGCAGGGTCGGGCACCGGGTTCAGCTCCACCACGAAGGTCGGGCGCGTGATGTTCGGGAAATCGTGCCACACGCCGCTGGTGTAAATCACCAAAAACTGCTCGCTGCCAGGTCCATTAATGTCGTTGGGTTGACCGGGGAACCAGTTCGTATACGTCCAGGGTTCGCCCGACACCCACTGCCAGTTGGCGTTGGGGTCGAGTTCCTCTGGGGGTTGATATCCGCCAAGCCACGCTGGCAGCGTCAGCAAACTGGTAATCAGGGCGTTTTCCTCCGCGCTGTGTACCGTAGCCAGATAGCCGTTATAGAAGCCCGGTACGCTCACCGTGCGGGCAAAGGCAGCGGCATCCCCCCAATAGGACGAGCCACTGTAGACCCGGTACATGTGTCCGTTCTCGGGCCAGACGATGGAGTTCAGCAGGGTGTAGCTATACGCCGCGTTGACCAGCAAAAGACTCAGCGCAAGTACCAAACCTGTCCGGCGGTAGACGCTGGATAACACAGCAGTACCTCCTTTCATCCCAACACAGGGACGTGTATTCTATGTTGCCACTATTATATAAGGCAAGATTCGTACCATTCAAGGGGTTTTGACCCCTTTTTGCAAAAAAAACGTGAAATTTTCAGGGGATATACCGGTTCCGTTAGCGATACCACTTATTGGTAATGGCTCTTGGGGCAGCGAAGGATTAGTTTGGCAGGAACTGGGGCACCGGTGCACCGGTTAGTGCACCGAACAGCGCCGCTATCCCTCCATACAAAGCCTCTCCCAATAGTAATCCCAAGAAAAAGGGGAGATATCGACGGTAGCTGTACAAACCGCCCGAGCGCACACATAGCCATCTCAGCAACCATCCCAGAAAAACGGAAAAATAGATACGTCCCATCGCGTAGGTGCTCGCCATCACCAGACCGATGGGGCTGATTTGCCACCAGATGTATCGGCTTCGCATCCAGCCAAGCCATAGGGAGAGCACGCCTCCGGTTCCCATTGCCAGAATGCCGCCGGGGTGGGGGCGTAGAGGGGACTCGCCGTATCCCAGTGCCCTGTCCAGCGACCAGTGTGGAGCCATGTTCGTCCCATAGTAGTCCAGAGTAACGCTGCCATAGCGGTATGATACTCCAACGAAAGCGAAAAACCCCACGATAAACCCCACGCAAAGGGCCAGCGCCAGCGCTCTGGTCAGCCAACGAGCAGGCAGCAGCGACGGGCGTGCCAGACTGTAGGCGTTGGCAACGGCGGGCATGGGGTGTTCACGGGGGTCATGCATGATGACGACTTCCATCAGCAACGTAGCGCTGGCTGTTTGGGTGGTGAAGTAGCTGGTGCCGAAGAAAGCTGTGGCATCGGTCGGAATAAAAGGAGTTTGCACAAACAATAGTCCTGCTTCCGCAACCACCCGCGTTAGCACTATCATAATCAGGATGAACAGCAGGGTGACGGTTGTGGCAATCCACAAAGGAATGCCCGCCCAATGCAGCCACACCAAAATGCCGACTAGGCAAACCCCGATCAGAATCACTGCTGTCCGGTAGCTCATCGGCTCGTGCTGGTCAGCTTGTGGTTCTTGAGAGGTGAGCACCCGCCACACATACCGCCAGTGCGGACGAGCTGCCCACAACATCCATAGCGCCCACGCAATAAGCGCACCGGTGCCCATTGCGCCTTCATGGTGTAGCGGCCCGGTCATCAGCGGGTCCAGCCCCATCTGTACCCGCACTACCCGAATGAGGTGGAGTATAAGAAAAGTGAACCACAGGCTAAAGGATACCTCTGTTGGGAGAAGGTATACTGCACCAATCACGGCAAAGAACACCTCTACCATCCCCAAACCCAGTGCGTTCCAGGGAGGGTCGGGGAACCAGGCGTTTGCGTCTACGGGTGCGAGCCATGTTGGTACAGATGGACTGAGCGCATGAGCGGTATTGATACCATGATGTACGGCGACGAGTAACACCCCGGCCCAGAAGAGCCTGTTTCTATAAAGCCCTCTTTCCGCTCGCTCCGCTGCAATCTCCAGAGGCAGCAGCGCGAGGGGAAAGGTCAAACGTTCTCGTTCTACCCATTGCTTACGCAACAGGGCACAGAGAGCGATGAACAGGGTGGTGAATAGACCAAACAAGATGCCCCAGATTACCAGCACCGGTATCCACGCAAGGTAAGGGATGGGAGTTCCGGGGGGAATGCCCTCGTAGAACCAGCGAATTAGAGGGGAGTCCGGGTCCTTGCTGAGCAACAGGGCATTGGGGGAGTCCGAGAACGCGCTTATCCAGCGTCTTCCGGCGTTTGCAAAGTAGGAAGGGGCGACCACCATTGGTCCCAGATACCTCCACAGCCCTGAGGACGCCAGACTGGCTGCCGTTGCCCACATACTCCATGCAATAAGCAGCTCCGCAGTGCTCAAAGCCAGCGCGGGGCGTATTCGGCGCAAGAGGGGGTTCAGCAGCCATGCCAGCACGGTAAACAGACAGAGTGCACCGATTGGCAGGTGATTTCCGTAGAGGAAAGTGTTTTTCAGGTGATAGTCGTTGTAGGGAGTAATAGCGCAGAGAAGGGCAACGCCGCTTGCGCCAACAAGAAGCGTTGCAGCTGGGCGAAAAGGAAGGGGAGGTTGCTCCGGACGTTCGCCGACTGTGACGATGTCGTCGCGCGTAGCAGCGAAGCGTTCCCCTTGAGAGTGTCCTCTGCTAAGCATCTCCATTTTGGGAAGGGTATCTCTCGCAGCCTTTAGCGTGGTGTCGCTGATTGTGACGGTGTGGCTGCGCCGCCGCGTCCGTAATACTGGTAGAACTCAGGCGGCGCACCTCGCGCTTCTTCTCTCTTGATACCGCGATTGTAGAAGATATAACCTACTATCGCCAGCGCGACGATGATGAGCACCACCGCAATAACGGGATTGACTTCTCGGTTTCGCATGTGTCTTCTCCTGTATGGCTTTGTTAGAACAGGGCAGGGAAAGAATCTCCCTGCCCTGTGGTGTAGTTACGTGCCCGCACGACATGCCGGTATCGGGTCGATGGACTGATCGTCCTGTACCGTCCACAGGTGGGGACAGTAGTCACCCCAGCGTCGCGTAGACACATGCCCGTCAGTCCACAGAACGTTTAGTCTCTGGTTGAAGAAGCCCTGCACGTTGGGGTCGGTGGACGTCCAGTCCTTACCGACTGAGGTAAACCCGCAGGGCAACGCGCCGTTCAGCACCAGGTCGCGGTCGCATGTCGACCAGAGATCAGGGTATTTGGCGTTCATTACGTAGATGGTCTGTGCGGGCAATGCCAGTTCCGCAAGACGTACACCGCCACGCCCCCAGAACCCTGGTCCGTAGTGGTTGTAGGGGTCATCGGGCCATGGCAGGACCCGCCAGGCATCCCACGGGTCGGAGTTGTTCAATCCATAGGACACGCGCACGACGCGTCCTTCACCAACTCCGTCCACGATATCCCGCCACAGACCGATGTTCCACCCCAGATTGCGGGCATCCGTCATCGTCCAAACCTGAGCGAACTGTGGGGAGACCAGAATGCCCTTGTTCTTCAGGTAGGGGTAGATGAACACCATCCAGGGGGTGTAGGTGCCCCCTGTATCGGGATCTGGCGGTGAGATAAAGAACCCCGCCGGAACCAAGGTTTCGTCGTAGTCTTGCGCGTACATCTGCAACCCAAGCCCGATTTGTTTGAGATTACTCATGTCGGAAGCCTGACGGGCTTTGGTACGCGCCTGCGTGAATACCGGGAAGAGAATCGCTGCCAGTATCGCAATAATCGCGATGACCACCAGCAATTCGATAAGGGTAAACGCGAGCGAACGTTTCATTTTCGGGATACCTCCTTAGCAAAAAATGGTTGGTTGTTCTTGACGACAGCCTCTTTCGGGAGTGGTATACCACGTTGCAGTGCCCCGCAGGACTGGCGCACGATGAGGTGAGTAGGCAGGATAATGCGACTGTCTATCATACCGTTGTCACCGTTCAGCAACCGCATCGCGAGGTCTGCCGCTGCCCTCCCCAGTTCTTCCTTGGGCTGCCAGACAGTAGTTAGCGGCACCCAGAGATGTTCAGCACAGTCCATGTCCGCGAAGCCGACAAAGGCAACATCGTCGGGCATTCGCAGACCCATTTCGAGGGCCGCACGCATTGCCCCGATTGCGACGGGGTCGTGCGAGGCAAAGATGGCATTGGGGCGGTGCTTGCGGAAAAGCCGTTGGAAGCCCTTGTAGCCGTTCTGTTCGCCAAAGCCGCACACTTCTATGATAGGTTGACACCCTACTTTTTGCATCACCTCCTTATACCCCAACAAACGATCACGCCCCACGCTGAGCGACTGGTCGCCTGCCAGATGGGCAATGCTCCGATAGCCACAGCGCACCAGATGCTCGGTGGCGAGCTGAGCACCCAAACGGTCATCGCATCCCACGTAGGGGAGATGCAGTGCTTGCGAGTAACGGTCGAACAACACCACAGGGAGCTGCTCATGTTGCAAAGCAGCCAAGAAGGAAGCGTTGCGGTCGGGATCGCAAGAGGCAATCAGCAACGCTTCTACCTGCCTCTCGATGAGTGAGCGAACCTCCCTCTGCTCCGCCTCAGGATCGTCGTCGGAATGGCATATCAGCACCGTATAGCCCTTAGGCTTAGCGACCTCTTCGATGCCAATCACCATGTGCAGCCAGAAGGAGTGGCGCAGGTTTGGGATAAGCACACCGACAAGGTGGGTGCGTTGCGAAACCAGTCCTCGTGCCAGCAGGTTCGGGCGGTAGTTCAACCGTTCGGCAGTCTGCAGGATGCGTCGGCGCAGGGATTCGCTCACACCCTTGTCGTTGCGCAGGGCTCGGGAGACTGTCATCGCGGAGACTCCGACCTCTTCCGCGATATGTTTGATCGTTACGCGCATACCAAACATCCCGATTACGTTAACGTTAACTATCTTTATTTTAGCACAATATTCCGAATGCTGCAAGCTCCATTTCGGGTACTCCCGAAAAAAATCTCTCCAGGCAGACCGAAGGGCTGCCTGAGCCGTGGACGGCTTGACAGCAGGAATCCAATTCCCATATGATGAATAGTAGACAAACACTCAACTGGAGGGCGGGGAGCTGTGGCATCGGTCACGTTAAAACACCTGACCAAAGTCTTCAAAAACGTCGTTGCCGTCAACGACCTGAATCTGGAAATCAAAGATAAAGAGTTTCTCGTGCTGGTAGGACCCTCGGGCTGTGGAAAGACGACCGCGTTGCGCATGATTGCGGGACTGGAAGAGGTAACCTCAGGGGAGATTTACATCGGCGACCGCCTGGTGAACGATGTGCAGCCCAAGGACCGTGACATCGCGATGGTGTTCCAGAATTATGCACTGTATCCGCACATGACGGTGTATGATAACATGGCGTTCGCGCTGCGGATGCGAAAGTTCCCCAAAGCGGAGATACAGCGGCGCGTGCACGAGGCGGCCAAGCTGCTCGGGCTGGAGGGCTTGCTGGACCGCAAGCCGAAGCAGCTCTCCGGCGGTCAACGCCAGCGTGTGGCGCTGGGACGGGCTATCGTGCGTGAGCCGCAGGTGTTCCTGATGGACGAGCCTCTCTCCAACCTCGATGCCAAGCTGCGCGTGCAGACCCGTGCCGAACTCATCAAGCTACAGCGGCGACTGGCGGTCACCACCATCTACGTCACGCATGACCAGGTGGAGGCGATGACGATGGGCGACCGCATCGCGGTGATCAAAGACGGCGTGTTGCAGCAGGTAGACACCCCGCTGAATATCTATCATTATCCTGCCAACATGTTCGTGGCAGGCTTCATCGGTACGCCGCCGATGAACTTCCTGGAGGTAACGCTGAAGCGCAGTGGGGACGACTACTACGTGGACGGCGGCGACTTCAAACTGTTGCTGCCCAAGTTCGCGGCGGACAAGGTACAGCCGTGGGTGGACAAACAGGTGGTGTTCGGTGTGCGCCCCGAGGACATCTTTGACAAAAACCTTGCCCCCACCACCACCGCACATGACGGCAACACCCTGAAGGCCATGGTGGACGTGATAGAGCCGATGGGAGCCGTTGTCACGATGTACCTGACGTTAGGCACCCATCAGATAGTTGCCACCATCGACGCCGATACTAAAGCCAAAGAGGGCGAAGAGCTGGAGATTGTGCTGGACATGGACAAGACGCACCTGTTTGACAAAGAGACGCAGAAGGCGATCTACTAACCCGATTGCATCTGCCAGCGCATGGCATCGTAGATGCGGATGCGCTGGCTCTTCAGCCACAAAATGACCTCGGGGGGAGTATGCATGACGCTCGGCACGATGACACCTTGGTAGCCTTCACGTAAGCAAAGTCGCTGAAGGGTGGCGAAATCCTCTGCTTCCACCGTTTGGACCAGACCCAGCTCTCTGCTTACCGCGCGACACAGCCTCTGCCGCTTTTCCCACTCCTGCATGTTGTCGTTCCAGTTTCGGTGACAGTATATCAGCGTCTTCATCATACGTGCTCCTTCCCGCAGTTTCACTGTTCTTGTAGTCGGCGAAAAAAGCGATTTTTGCACCGCAGAACTGCGAGCATTCGCGCTCTGGAGCTTAAAAGCCCGTAAACAAACGGTCATCCCAACCTCACGCACGACTCGCGGATGACCAGCTCGGTGGGCAGGTAGATGGTCTGGCAAAGGGCGTTCGGTTCTGGGCTGGTGAGCAAGTCCATGAGCAGCTCCATCGCGCGCTGTCCCATTTCATACAGGGGCTGTCGCACGGTGGAGAGGGGAGGGTTCAGGTGCGCGGCACTCGATGGGTCATCGAAAGCAATCATGCTGATGTCCTCTGGCACACTCAACCCCAGTGAGCGCAGCAGGGTCAGCGTCTCCAATGCCAGGTAATACCCGGCGGTGAAAACCGCGGTGACGCGCTCGGTGCGGATGAGCAGGTCGGTGAGCTGCTGTCTGGCTTGCACGCACAGGTGCGAGTCCGACCCTGCCTGCACCACCCACTCCGAACGCGCGGGTACATCCCACTTTTGCATGGCGTGCTCGTAGCCGCGCAGGCGGTCGGCGCAATTGGTGCTGCCTTCCCAGCCGTTGATGTACGCGATACGGCGGTGTCCGAGGGAGAGCAGGTACTCGACCGCACGCCGTGCTCCACCGAAGTTGTCGCTATCGACACAGGGGAACGAGCTGCTCTGCCACGACGCACCCATCACCACGAAGCACGTGCCTTTTTGCCAGAGGGACGAGAGCACATCGTGTGCGTTCACAGGAGGCGCAACGAACAGCAGGGCGCCATGCGCGTGCTGGTCAACGACCTGCGTGTATTCGGACACGTCTGCCTGCACGATGTGCAGAGTCAGCCCGCGTGCCTGAGCCACGTTGCGCACCGCGCGGAACGGCTCGCGCAAGTAGGTATCCGCCTGCGGATGTTCGGCATGCGGAACCACCAGCACCACGCCGTGCACACGCACCGGTTGTACCGCGTCCGTGACGAAAGTGCCTGCTCCGGAACGGCGGTACAGGCGTCCCTTGCGCACCAGTTCCTGAATGGCGCGGTTCACCGTCATCTGGCTGACACCAAACTGCCGCGCGAGGTCGCGTTCGCCAGGCAGCTGGCTTCCTGGGGGCAGTTTACCCTGCAAAATCTGCTCTTCCAGAATGCGCTGGATGCGCAGGTATCGTGGTTCATCGGTGTCGGTAGAACGCATGACGCCCTCTCCTGAGATGGATGCTGTTTGTTCGGTGAACATGCGAACACACTGTTGAGCGTTATATAATGCTGCGCACGCCTGTCATGCACATTATATCGCGGAGCGTCAAAGATGTCAAACAGGGGGAACCGCGCCCTGCTCGGTGGGGGAGGGGTTGTAGGCTCTGGAAAAGCGTAGTTTCCACGGAAGCCACACGGCTTCCCAGATGACCCGTTTGGAAAGCTTGGATTTGCCCGCACGCCGCTCGGTGAACACGATGGGGATTTCCTGTATATGGAACCCCAGCCGGCATGCGCGGTATGCCATTTCAATCTGAAAGGCATAGCCGTTGGAGCGGACGGTGTCGAGATCGATGGCTTCCAGCACTTCGCGCCGCCAGCGGCGGTAGCCTCCGGTTGCGTCGCGAACAGGGATTCTCGTGATCATGCGGACATACTGATTCGCAATAAAGCTAAGCCAGTAACGCTGGCGTGACCAGTTGCTGACGTCGCCGCCTGGAACGTAGCGCGAACCGAGTACGAGATCGGCAGACGTAGCCGTCTCAATCAGCAGAGGTAAGTCTTGGGGGTCATGGGAGAGGTCGGCATCCATCTGTGCGATAAGCGCGTAGCCCATCTGCAACGCCTGTTGGAACCCCGCGACGTAGGCGCGTCCCAGACCCTCTTTGCTTTGACGGTGCAGCACGTGGATTTGGGGGTGCTTGCGCGCGAGGGCGTCTGCCAGTTCACCCGTGCCGTCCGGCGAGTTATCGTCCACAACCAGAATATGAACTGTGCCTGCGGTGTGTCGCAAGACCTGTTCGCACACCAGCGGCAGGTTCTCTCGCTCGTTATAGGTTGGTATGACCACAATGGCTGAGCGGTCCGGCATGGGCGTTGCTCCTCCGGCAGTATCCATTCATTATAGCACAATCTGCATCCATTATCGGCAAAAACAGGGCGAGGGCGCAGGCGCAAAAAATTTCCAAAAATTTTTCCCTCAAACCCCCCAAAATCCCCTTCTATGGCACGAATCTTGCATATATTTAGGGGTGGAAAGGGTTCTCGCAGCCCTGAACCATATTCCGAAAAGGAGGGAACGTGAGCATGAAACGGTTCGTACTGTTCGTACTGGTAGCCGGTCTGGTGCTGGCGGTGAGCGGCGCGTGGGCGCTGACGCTGCAGGGCCAGGCGGGCTATGGGTGGTACACATGGACAGCCAACGACAATGGGGACCCGTATTGGGACAACCCATCCAGCGAACCCAACATCGGTGAGTGGCTCTTGAGCAAAGGTTACGGTTCCCTGAAGACTTGGGCGTCCGGTGCCGGTGCGGCTGACCCCGAAGTGCAGTTCACGAATGGCACGGAATGGGCAGCCATATTGATTGAAATTGCCGGATTTGCGCCAAACAATAAGTTCGGCTACTACGTACTGAACTCCGGCAATCCTGTGAAGACAGAGCTTTTCGACGGTTCGGCTGGCCCCAATCAGAGCAAACTCTTCAATGTCCCGATTGGTAGTAACTTTGGGTTCTACCTGACGAGCCCACAGGGAACCTTCTATACCCAGAGTTCGCTCAATCAAGGTGCGGACCAGGGTCTACAGCATTTCGCGTTTTTCGAGGCGCCAACACCTCCTACTTCGCTCATCACGAACCCGACCATCCCGCCTAGTCTGCTGCCGTTGTTGAGGAATGGTTACATCATCGGCGCCGAGGACTTGAAAGGGCTGGGCGACAAAGACTACAATGACTTCGTGGTGTACGTCGCGAACGTAGTACCCGACGCCTCGACGTGGATGCTGTTCCTGAGCGGGATGCCTGCACTCGCGCTGTTGCGCCGCAAACGCGCGTAGTAGGTTTAAGCGAGGGAAGCCTGCGGTGAGCCCACCGCAGGCTGTGCCCATCCAGAAAAGCGAATAGACCGGCTACCAACCTGTGTGAAATGCGCCGTGCTGCAGTGAGAAACTGCCTATCGGCGCATTTTCCGTGATTGCCTTCGGGCTTTTCCCTCCGTCAACGTCTGCCCGCCATGAGATGCTTCATGTCGTTCCGCATGACAAGCGGCTACCTGTCATTCTGAGCGTTAGCGAAGAATCTCCAAACCGTGGTGCGGTGAACCAAGCGTTTCGTTCTTATATTGCTAAACATCCTAACTACACACACGCTTCCCGTAAGGGTGCTTGTTTGCATCGGGCTTTTTTCAACAGAAAATGCCCCTCGGGCGCAGGAAACCCCGTATTTGGCACGGTTTTTGCAACATATTAGGGGCGCGTAGGGTGCCATCGCCCTATAGTTCGTTTCGAGGAGGGAAAGGATATGAACAGACTGGTTCCGCTGGCTGTGATAGCCAGCATCGTTCTCGTAATGGGAACGGCGAACGCACTGACGCTGCAGCCCGCCGCCACCGGCGTTGCGTGGCAGGGAACGTGGGCAGCTGACGAGAACGGAGACCCCTACTGGGATGGCAACTCGTCGGATTACACGCAGCCGGGCAACATCGGCAATTTCATCGCGGGATCAGGCGCATTCACCGGACATCCGCAAAGCCCGAACAATCCGTCCATGCCGTATTTGCAAGGGACGGGGACGAATGCGGGTCTGTTCGGCATGCCGATTGAGGTGTACTTCCAGTCGGTAGCGCCCAACTGGGCAGCCCTGAAGATTGAAATCGCGGGCTTGAGCAACTGGAACTACTTCGGCATTTACAAGCAGGGTGACCTGCCCAGCAACCTTAATGAGTTGCTGACCACGCCACCAGGCAGTTTGGGACTTTCTGGTAAAAGTATGCTGTTGTTTAAGGGGACCGACGGCCCAGGTGCGTCTCTCACCTTTGTCAGCCCCTGGACCGATTTCGGGTTCTACCTGGCAACTGAAGATTCCGCAAATCCGGGCACCGTGCTGCGTGCCTTCTTCTCGCAATCGACGCTGAACAGCGGCACGGAGTATGGCAAGCAGCACTTTGCGTTTTTCCAGGCTAAGACTGGCGCTTACCCGGCGTACTACATCGGCGCCGAGGACCTCCCACTGAGTCGTTCTGACAAAGACTACAACGACCTGGTGGTCTACATCCAGGCGATCCCGGATGCTTCCACCTGGATGTTGTTCCTGAGTGGCGTGCCTGCACTCGCGCTATTGCGCCGCAGGCGGGCTTAGCACGAAAACTGAACCGTTCCGCTCACTTCCCTTTCCGAAAAACGGAATAACGAAGGCGAGAGAAAATGCGTCGCGCTGCAGATGCGAGCTGCCTAGCGGCGCATTTCTCATTTGGGGTGCAACAAACGCTCGCGGTAGGGGTTAAAGGGGCACAGCGCGCGCACGCCCAACAGCCGCGCGGTTTCGTAGGTGTCCAGTTTCGTGCGGGGGTTCACTTTGCCGATGGCACACCGACGCCTTGCCCGGTCGTACAGCGGACAGCGTGGACAGAGAATGCGTTTGGGTTGCACGTGATGCTCCTGCATGTCACCGCTACCTGCCGTGTTATTCGGTCAACCCGTGTCATTCTGAAAATCAGCGAAGAATCTGAGATGCTTCACTCCGTTCAGCATGACAGCGTTCGTGTCCTCCACTTTCGCTGTGAAGAGGCATGTTTTCCTTCCCGTCGGGCGGGGTATAATGGCAATGGAGGTTGACGAGCCATCGCAATGATTTGGGTGTTTGTGCGACAGGTCGCCATCATTCTGGAGATGATTAAGTTCGAGCACACGGTTTTCGCGCTGCCGTTCGCCTTGCTATCCGCGTTGCTGGCGGCACGGGGACTGCCGGAGTGGCGCACGCTGGGCTGGATACTGGCGGCGATGGTGGGGGCGCGCAGCGCGGCGATGGCTTTCAACCGTATCGCGGATTTGCACTATGACGCCCTCAACCCCCGCACTGCAAACCGCGCGCTGCCGCGTGGCATTCTCTCCGTCGGTCAGGTCGCCCTGTTCACGGCGGTGTCCGCGGCGGTGTTTGTGCTGGCAGCGTGGCAGCTCAACCCGCTTTGCTTCGCGCTGTCGCCGGTGGCGTTGCTCTGGATTCTGGGCTATTCCTACACCAAGCGGTTCACCGCACTGAGCCACTTGTGGCTGGGACTGAGTCTGGGCATCGCGCCGGTGGGGGCGTGGCTGGCGGTGCAGGGACGTTTCGACATCGTGCCGATACTGCTCTCGCTGGCGGTGATGCTGTGGACGGCAGGATTCGACATCATCTACAGCCTGCAGGATGTGGAGTTTGACCGGCGGGTCGGTTTGCGCTCGCTGCCGCAGACCATCGGGGAAGCTCGTGCCCTGTGGCTGTCGCGGCTGATGCATGTGGGCATGGTGCTTTTGCTAATCGCTGTGGGGCAGATAGCCCGTCTGCACTGGGGATACTACGCAGGGGTGGCGGTGGCAGCTGTGCTCATCGCCTACGAGCAGAGCCTGGTGAAACCCAACGACCTCAGCAGGGTGAACCTTGCCTTCTTCACCTTGAACGGGTGGGTGAGCGTGTTGCTGCTGGCGTTTACGGTGGTGGACTGGTGGGTATTCTGGAGGTGATGGGTGCGAATCGGTAGCGTCCCTTACCTGAACGCAAAGCCGTTGATTGCGTGGTTCCAGACCCCCCAGGGCTCACGCACTGGCGTGGAAGTGGTGTACGATGTGCCGTCGCGTCTGGCGCGCATGGTGGAAGCCGGTGAGGTGGGGTGCGCGATGGTCTCCTCCGTCGAACTATTCCGCCATGCGGACTGGAGGGCGGTTCCGGGCATCACCATCGCCAGCACGGGCAAGGTGCTCAGCGTGCGTCTCTTCTCGAAAGTGCCTGTGGACAGCATACGCTCGGTTGCACTGGATACCAGCTCTCTGACCTCTTCCGCGCTGGTGCAGGTGCTTTTCGCACGATGGTGGCAGGCAACCCCCCGCTATATCCCGGCAGCTCCCCATCTGGAGGCAATGCTTCAGCAGGCGGATGCGGCTCTGCTCATCGGTGATAAGGGCATGATGGCGTGTTCTGAGGGGTTGTTTGTCGTCGATTTGGGTGAGGAGTGGTATCGGTGGACGGGTTTGCCGTTCGTGTGGGCGTTGTGGCTGGGGCGTGTGGAAAGCGTCAATGCCCATGTGGAAGAGATTTTGCATCGGGCGCGAGAGTGGGGTTTGGCGCACCTCGAGACTATCGTGCAGCAGGAAGCGACGCGGCTGAATATAAACGCGAGCCTGATTCGGCACTACTTGCGCGACATCATGCAGTACGCGATGACCGACGCCCACGAACAGGCGTTAAACCGCTTTGCCCACGAGTGTAAGCAGCTGGGGTTGGTTTAGCCTCACACAGGGCGGTAGCCGCCTGCACTGCGCAACGCTTCCACCAGTTCCGCAGACAGGTGGTTCAACGGGATATTTGCCATCCGCGCCATCACGATGATGCGACAGCTCATCTCGAAAGACTCCACACGCATCAGCACGTCGGGGATGGAACGGTGGAAAGTGATGACGCCGTGATTCGAGAGGATGATGGTCTCATGTTCCCGCACCGCTTCGGCGACGGCGTCGGCGAGCTGCTGGGTGCCCGGCTGGATGTAGGGTACGCGAGCGACGCGCCCCAGATAAAAGATGTTCTCGATGTTCAGGTTGGTGGGCACCTCGAGGCTCGAGCAGGCGACCAGCGTGGAGTAGGGCGGGGAGACATGCACCACGACCTGGGCTTCCGGGCGGGTGCGGTAAATCGCCCGATGCATGGGCGTTTCCACCGACGGTTTGGCTCCTGAAACGGCGTCGTCGCGTAGAGCGCAGAGGGCGGTTTGCTGTGGCGTGAGTTGGCCCAGCCACGCGCCGGACGCGGAGATGAGAAAACGCTCCTCATCCACACGCAGGCTGATGTTGCCGGAGGTGCCCCAAGCCAGCCCTCGCTCGCCGAGATAGTGCCCCAGTTCGCACAGCTGCTTCTGCCAGCTACTCAGATCTGTCATGGCTCAGCGTTTCCCAAATGCGTCGCACGGTACGGCGAAGCCGTTCGCGCAGATGAGGCACGGGTTCGCGAAGCAGCGGATACTCGCCCTGCTGGTAGATGATTTTCCCCGCTACCATCGTCATCTGCACGTCGGAGCCACGTGTGGAGAAAACCAACGCGGCGTAAGGGTCGTAAACGGGGAAAGAGTGAGTGTTGCTCAGGGATACCACACACAGGTCTGCCTGCTTGCCCGGCTCCAGCGTGCCGATACGTTCCGCCATGCCCAGGGCACGCGCCCCGCCCAGTGTTGCCATCTCCACCGCTTTGGGCGCGGTCATGCAGGAATCGACGCCGAACACCGCCCGCTGCAGCATCAGCGCACTGCGCATCTCCGCGAACATGTCGATGGCGTTATTGCTGACCACGCTGTCGGTTCCCAGTCCGACCTTCACGCCCTGTTGCAGCCAGTGGCTTAGAGGCGCGACGCCGTTGTATAGCTTCGCGTTGGACTGGGGGCAGTGGGCGAGTGCAACGGCTGTCGCGGCAAAGAGTTCTGCGTGGCGCGAGTCGGTTTGCACTGCGTGAACCAGCAGGGTGTCGGCGTCCAGCCAGCCCTGTTCGTGCAGGATGTCTATCGGATGCTTGCCCTGTGTCTCCCAGGCGATGCCTCGTCCGGCATACATGCTGGCGAACTTGCCCTTGCCCTCGTGCAACAGGGCAACCTCCTCGGTGGATTCGGCGGCGTGGATGCACACGGGGTAGCCTTTCTTACGGGTATAGTCGCGCAGAGCGGTCATGACATCCGGTCGCACGGTGTACAGCGTGTGCGGGGCAACGCCGATTTCCACCAGGGTGCCCTGAGTCGCGCGGTGGAGCCACTGCAGCTTATCTTCCAGCTCCCTGAGCGTTTTCTGCGCAGAATGGTCGGGTTGCACGGCGAAAACCTCCTGATAGACACGACCGCGCAGACCCGTTTGCAACAGGGCGTACGCGGAGGTTCCCGAATCGGAGGTGTCTGCTATTGTTGTCACACCCGATGACGCCGCTTCCAGAGCACCCCACAGAGCCGAATCCCGCCACTCCGAATCGGATAGTAAACGCTTGAGCTCGACGAGCCTGCGTAACCACTCAAAGAAGGGCAGGTCTTCGATGGCGCCGCGCAGCACGGTCAGTTCCAAGTGCGCGTGCGCGTTCACCAGCCCGGGCAGGATGACCGCCTCGCCGAAATCGAGCACGTCTGCACCGCCGCGCGTGCCCGAACGCCGGCGTACGTCCACAATCATCCCGTTGTGTATCACCACCTCGCCCTGTTCAATGAGGTCGCGGGCGACAGGCAGTACCCAGTCTGCTCGCAGAATCACAGTGGAATGCTCCACGCTCTGTCCAGGTCGTAGTAGGTGATATTTTTGGCATGTCCGTCGCCAAACAATACATTATAGCGATAGCCTCTGTAGAAGCGCGGGTCGAAGCATTCGATGCGCGTACGCATAATTCCTTCACTGCCGTGCCACGCGCCGCTGCTGTCCATGATGACGTTCACCTCCGAAGGATACTGGAAGTTGGACAGCATCATTTGCCGGAAGGCAATCTCGGTGCGGAAGACGTAGCTGGTGCCAAACTTTCGGTAGGAGGACGGGGTAGCGTCCAGCGGTTCGCAGTTGAAGTCCTGATACACGTATCCAATATCCGATGGGCACTCCCAGATTTGCGGGCTGCGGCAGTAGGGCATCAGGGCTTCATGTAGCAGCGGCATGTAGGGTATCCATTGCTGCCATTCCGGAAAGTCGTTCCAGATTTGGGGGGTATACTTGTCGGTCGCGTCGACTGCCCACGGATAGCGTTCACCGTAGTCCTCGGCATACATCATGATTGCCATTCCGATTTGGCGGATGTTGGACAGGCAAGCGGTTTCACGCCCTTTCGCACGGGCACGCGAGAAGACGGGAAACAGCAGCCCGGCCAGCACCGCGATAATCGCGATAACGACCAGAATCTCAATCAGCGTAAACGCCGCACGTCGTCCCATTGCAAAACCTCCTTTTATCGATGCCCAATCCCCGAGGCGGCTTCGATAAATGCCCGCATCAGCCGATGGGTTGCTTCCGCTTCAGGGTCCATCTCCGGATGCCATTGTACCCCGACGAAAAAGCGCGCGTCCTCCAGCTCAACGGCTTCAATCACGCCATCCGGTGCGAGGGCAGCGACCTGCAAATGCCTGCCCGGTTGCTTGACTGCCTGATGGTGCGAGCTGACGATTTCCAACTCGTTTGCTGCCAGAATCCCGCTCAAGAGACTGCCCTGACGGATGCTCACCACATGCCGGGCGTGGGGCTCTAGCGACGTTCGCCTGCGATGCTTGACGCTGCTGGCAACCTGCGAGGGAATATCCTGAACGAGAGTGCCCCCGAACGCCACGTTTAACAGCTGGCAGCCGTAACAAATGCCCAGCACGGGTTTATCCAACTCGCGAAACAGGCGCACCAGCTGCATCTCAAAGAGAGGGCGTTCTTCCGACAGGGGTTCGGTTTCGGGGTGCGTCTCTTCGCCATACAGGGCGGGGGGGATGTCCTTGCCGCCGGGGACAATGAGCCCGTCCAGCTGAATGGCATAGCGCTCCACCAGTCGCTGCTCCTGAAGGGGAGCCAGCGTCACCGGAACTCCGCCTGCCCGCTCCACAGCGCGGATGTACCGCCTCTCCAGCGAGACGAACTCCTCATCCTGTTGTTCGTAGCCGGTTGTGATACCGATAAGCGGAGATTTCATCGCCTGCCCAGCCCCGATTGTCGCTGTCCCATTATACCACACGAGGAAAAACGGGAGGAAGTTCAGAGGCACTCGGCGAGTCGCCTAATCGCCGGCCGTGCGGCGGCTCCATCGGTCCACAGCGACCACGAGAATGAGTAACAAACCCACCATCATATCCTGCGCTTCCGATGGTACGCGCGCCAGCGTCAGACCACTGCGCAGAAAGCCCACCATCAGCAGGGCAATCAGCATGCCGAGTACGCCGCCCTCGCCGCCGGAGACGGCGGTTCCCCCCAGCACAACGGCGGTAATTGCGGTCAGCTCAAAGCCAAGCCCTGCATCGGGTTTGGCGACAGACACGTGCGCCGCGTAGATGACCGCTGCCAGCGCACTCATGAAGCCCGATAGCATATATACCTGCAACTTCACCCGGTTCACGGGCACTCCAGATAACCGAGCCGCTGCCTCGTTTGCCCCAAGTCCAAACACCGATCGCCCCCACGCCGTGCGCGTTAACGCCAGATGGAAGATCAGGGCAGCCACGGCAAGTATCCACACCTGCACCGGTATCCCCAGTGCGTATCCCTGTCCCAGGTGCAGGAAACCCTCGGGGAAGTTGCGGATGGAGCGCGCCTGACTCATGCCGAGCGCAATGCCGCGGAAACCTGCCATCGTTGCCAGCGTGACGATGAGCGGCGGGATGCCGACCAGGGTGATGAGCGTTCCGTTGAAGCCGCCCAGCAACGTGCCCGTGAGAAGTGCCAGCAGTACCGCCACCCAGAGCGGAAGCCCGGCATCCTCCCATAACATGCCCATCACCATAATGCTTAAACCGACGATGGAACCAACCGACAGGTCTATCCCTGCAGTGATGATGACCAGAGTCATCGCCAGCGCAATCAACCCGATCTCGGCGGACTGGCGAACGACCTCTATCAGGTTATCGGGGGTTAGAAACAGCGGGGAAAGCGACTGCATCAGCGCCATCTCCGTCAGCAGCAGAAACAGCAGGAGCACTTCTCGCCTGACTTTCACCGCCGTGCCCTCCGTGTGCGCAGGGCATCGGCTACCACCGCCAGCAGCACCAGTGCGCCCTGCACACTGGGAGCCCAGTATTCGGAAACGCGGCGGAAAATCAGCCCGGTACTGATGACCTGTAGCAGAAGCCCTCCGATGGCACTACCCCATACCGTGCCCTGCCCACCGAAGATGTTCACCCCGCCCACCACCACCGCGCTGATGGCAAGCAGCTCGAAGCCTGCCCCTGCGTTACTCTGGATAACGCTGAATCGCGAGGCATACACCAGCGCAGACAGCCCCAGCAACATACCGTGCAGAGTGAATACCAGCCACAGCACGCGACGCACCGGAATACCCATGCGTGTTGCCGCCACAGGATTCCCGCCCACCGCGTAGATGTGCCGCCCAAGCGGCGTGCGGGCAAGCAGCAAAGCAGTAGCCAGCACGATACCGAACGCAATCCACACCGGCAGGGGAATCCCCGCTATCTCGCCCCGACCAACCGCAGAGAACGAGGGAGGCAGGTTGCCAATCCATTCGCCGCGCGTCCACCAGATAATGCCTCCGCGTAGCACGCTCATCATACCCAGCGTGACGATAATTGCTGGGATGCGCACAAAAGCCACCAGCCATCCGTTCACTGCGCCGATGACCGCGCCTGCCAGCATGGGCATCAATATCACAAGTGGCAGGGAAGCCCCCGACCTGGCAGTTAACCCAGCGACCACCGCGCACACCGCCAGAGCAGAACCTGCAGAGATATCGATCATGCCCGCGATGATGACCATTGTCATTCCGCAGGCAGCGATGACCAGTGGCGCAGCGTTGATGAGGATGTCGCGCAGGTTATCTGTGTGCAAGAAGCCCGGCGTGGTGCCGAAATAGCCCATTAGCAGCAACAAAAACACCCCCACGCTCATTTCGCGCCCATACTGGCGCCACAGGACGAAACGGGTGGGGGAAATACGCTCAGAAGTCATACTGGTCGATGTTCTCTGCAGTGAACTTCATGGGAGGGCCCAGCAGAACTTGGTCACCCTCCACTTTGACCTTACCGAGCCGGCCGGCCTCGAACTCCGTCGCGCCCGGCTTCAGCTTGCCCTCGGCAACCGCCTTTGCCACGTGTACCGTGAGGTAGCCCAGATCCACCGGGTTCCACAAAATCACCGTCTTCACCGTACCGTCTTTGACGAACTCTTTCATGCTTTTGGGGGTGGACAGTCCAACAACCGCTACCTTGCCGCTTTTACCAGCCTGACGCACCGCATCGGCAGCACCGGGGAACGCCACCGAGGATAGCCCGAACACACCCTTCACATCGGGATAGGTCTTCAGGATGTCCTGCGTCATGCTGAACGCGCGTCCCTGATCCTCCTCAGGATACTGGATGGTGACGATTTGCATCTTCGGGTATTTTTCCGCCATGTAGCGCTTCATCACCCCAATCCACGCGTTCTGGTTAGGCGCGGTTGGCGAGGAGCTGACGATAGCCACTTTCGCGTCTTCGCCTGCCTGAGAAGCCATCTCGTCCACCAGCGCGCGCCCGATGTCCTCGAAGGTCGCCTGATTCACAAAGAACTCCCTTCCCGACTTTTCGGCGTTGGCGTCGGCGTCATAGGTGATGACATGCACGCCTTTATCACGCGCACGCTTCAGTGCGGGGGAGATAGCATCCGGGTCGTTGCACGCGACAGCAATCACATCCACCTTCTGCAGTGTCCAGCTCTCAATAAAGGGGATCTGCTGGTCTACCTTGCCCTCAGTGGGACCGTCGTAGGTGAGGTCGATATCACCCAGTTCCTGTGCAGCCTCTCTGGCACCGCGTTCCACCGCGTTGAAATAGTCGATGCCTTTCAGCTTGGGCATCACCGCCACAACCAGTTTCGCGCCTGTGCCAGTCGCACCAGTTCCTGCTTGCTTTTTGCCGCAGGCAATCAGCAAAAGCATCACACCTGCCAGGCTCAGGATTATAGGAAAAGCCTTCCGCAAAGGTTCATCCCTCCCACTCGTTTTGATAATGCTTTCGTGATGAGGGGAGGGAATCCTGCCTGCGGCTCTCTCAAGAAAGGATGTCTTCCCTGTCAACAGGAATCGCTGCCGGTTTTCGGGGCAGTCGCCCCGGTGCAACAGGTTCTGTTCGCTGCTGCCACCGCTGACTGATACGGTCGAAGTGCACGCCGATGGTGCGCTCGATATGAGCCTCATTCAGCCGCCAGACGATTCCGAGATACAGGATCAGGTAGCCTGCCAGCGCAGCACGCAAAGCCCATATTCCCAGAAAAGGCTTGACACGCCGAACCCATTCGAGTATCACCAGTGGACAGACCAGCATCGTGACCTTCGCTGCGCAAAAAGCCCACGCACCGAAGTGAACGAGATACCACGCCATCACCGGGTTGGCTTCTCGCACCAGTCCGGAGCGCAGCAGGAAGGTGGTACTGACAAGGTCCGCCAAACCGATGACCAGCAGTGACCATGTCTCTCGTGCCAGCCTCATTGCTGACCTCCTTGTTCGTGTCCATGTGCCCGACATCGTTCATTGCCGACGGGGGCATTCTACGTGCGCTACTTCCATCTCACCCCTGTGGCAGCTGACCTGCAGGGGTTCGTTGTAACAGATAGGCTGCCCGCACCGATCGCAGATGAATAGCCAGTTCTCGCACTGTGCTCCGGCAGGTGCGTGCGCCGACCTGCTTTGGACGTGACGGTTCCGCTTTCTTTCCAGCATTGCTTGCATGACGGACCTCCTGTTCCTTACGCTTCCGGGCTGCCTGAAGTTTACACTTTCTGCCTGCCCTGTCCACTATATACAGACACCGTATCCGGCGACCGTGTTTCACATTATATCAGCTCATATTCAAAAAATCAACATATTTACTCCAAATTATTAATATATCAATGAATTTTTTTTCATAAATCTCAGATCGACGTGATAACCACGTTGTATGAGGCTACAAAAATAAACCTTCTTTTGGCCACTTATTGAAAAATGATGAGTTCGTCTATAATGCGGTTGCCATGTCAGAACTGGTTGAGGAGCTGAAGAAGGTTACCGCACTCGTGCCGGGGCGGCCGTGCACCGCCTACGCGCTGGACGGTTTGACGCCTGAAGCGGTTGTGCAGCCTGCCTCCACCGACGAGGTGCGCGCTGTACTGGATGTTTGTCGCGGGTACGGGGTACCGGGGGTAGTGTGGGGTGGTGGTACACGCATCGGCATCGGTAACCCCATGCCCTCCTACCGCTGGGCAATGGACATGCGCGCGCTATCGCGTCTGGTAGACTACGCTCCGGGCGATCTGGTGGTTACCGTCGAGGCGGGTATGAGCCTGAGCACCCTGCAGAACTTCCTTCGTCCGCACCGACAATGGCTGCCGATAGACGCTCCTTTGCCCGACAAGCAGACGGTGGGTGGCGTGGTTGCAACGAATGGTACGGGATCACGACGCCACCGCTACGGGTTACCACGCGAATGGCTGCTGGCGGTGCGTGCCGTGCTTCCCTCTGGCGAGGTAGTTAAGGCGGGTGTGGGTGTGGTTAAAAACGTTGCGGGATATGACCTGCCCCGCCTCTTTGCGGGTTCGTGGGGCACGCTGGGTGTGCTTACAGAACTGACCTTCAAAGTGGCTCCTCTGCCGGAGGTTTCCTGCGCTTACCGGTCTTTATTGCCACATGCGAATATGCTTCCCGAGCTATACCATGCGCTGAGCCATCCTCTGCTGCAGCCGGAGATGCTGGAGGTGGTCTGCGAGAGTGAAACGGGCTGGAGCATCATCTGCGGACTGGCGGGATTCGAAGAGGATGTGCGATGGCAGTTCGACCTTCTGCGTCAACAAGCACCGCTGGACTGGGAGCAGATATCCTCGGAAGAGGCAGACCTGCATCGCGACCGTTATCTGCTGGTGGATGCGCCATATCGTTGTCGGTGTGTGGTACCTCCTGTGAGCACGCCGGAGCTGCTGATAGAGTTATCGCGGCGTTTTCCTGAAGCGGCGATGCAGGCGCACTTCGGTGCAGGAGTGGTGCGCATCTGGTGGAGAGACATCCATCCTGATATACCCGCTTTGCAACGCTTGCGTGAGCAAGCCCGCCGTCTTGGCGGTTTCTGTGTGCTGGAAAGCGCGCCCACTGAGGTGAAGAGAGCCGTCGATGTGTGGGCTATCACGGGCGGCGGCGTGGACATCATGAGACGGTTGAAGAAAGGGTTCGACCCCAAAAACATCCTCGCACCCGGCAGGTTGGTGGAGGGGCGGTGATGCGAGAGTTCCACAGCGAGCATCTGCTGAAGTGTACGCACTGTGGTTTGTGTTTGCAGTCGTGCCCCACCTATCTGGAGACGGGGAGTGAGGCGGATTCACCGCGTGGGCGTATCTACCTGATGCGGGCGTTCTCCGAAGGGCGCATTCGTTGGGATTCTGGCGTCGTAGAGCATATAGACCTTTGTCTGGGATGTCGCGCGTGCGAAACCGCATGCCCTTCGGGCGTGGAATACGGTTTACTGTTAGAAATCGCGCGGGCACAGGTAGAGCGGTCTCCGGCTCGCCACAGCGTGCAACGCACCGTAAAGAGGCTTCTTCTGGACCTGATGACCAATCCCTCCGCTTTCGCTGCAGCGATGAACACCGCTCGTTGGTTCAAGCCCTTGCTGGGTGACAGAGCTTTACCCAAGCCGCTGGCGCGGTTGCTGGGAGTCAATGTGGTCGTGGCAACGCTCCCGCAGTCGCACGGCAAGATGAAGCGGGGCAGGCTCGCTCCCCTTTACACGCCAGTGGGTGAACGGCGGGGCAGGGTCGCTCTATTAACTGGCTGTGTGGCTTCGGTGCTCTTCCACGAGGTCAACGTCGCGAGCGTCGCAGTGCTGCGGTATAACGGCTTCGAAGTGGTTGTGCCGCCGGAACAGGGATGCTGCGGTGCCCTGCACGTGCACAACGGTTTCATCGTGGAAGGACGGCGTCGGGCTTTGCGGTTGATGGAATGTATGGAGCGTGAGCCGGTGGATGCCATCATTGTCAACTCGGCGGGTTGTGGCTCTACGATGAAGGAATATGGCAGACTGTTTACAGGCACGCCTCATGAGGAGCGAGCTCTGGCTTTCGCCGCGAAGGTCAGAGACATTATGGAGTTTCTGGCGGAGTCCGGCATACGAAAGCCTGTACGACCTCTGTCTGGTCGTGGCAAAGATTCTAGCCTTGTGGTAACGTATCATGACGCTTGCCATCTGGCACATGCGCAGGGAGTACGCAAACAGCCGAGGGATATTATCGGCAGTATCCCCGGTGTGCAGCTGGTGGAACTGGAGGAATCGGATATGTGCTGTGGCAGCGCAGGCATCTATAACCTGTTGCAGCCTGAGATGGCTTCGCGCTTACTGCAGCGCAAGATAGAGCGGATTCGCTCCACCGGCGCGGAAATCGTATTAACCGGCAATCCCGGCTGCCTTGCCTGGATAGCACAGGGACTGCGTGAATGTCCCCAGCCTGTGGAAATCCTGCATCCGGTGGAGCTCCTGTATCGGGCATATGAGCAGGCTGAGAGTACATGAGGCTCTCTCGCAGCCCGCGCAAGAAAACGAAGGTTGCCCACACTCCCCGTTGAAATGCTGTTTTTTCGGTAAACTCGTGTCGGAGATGTTGACTTCTGAATGGATATCGCTTAGAATCCGATTAGTAAGTCTCTTGAATTGATCCTCTTTTTGGAAGGAAGGGAGCGGCTGTGGATGGGTCAGTGATGAACAGCGAATGGTTTGTGGACCTTTTAGAGGCGGACGGGGGAGCAACGCAGGTACTGGCACGTTATGTGAAACAGCAAGTAGGCGAGGGGATGGAGTTCAGCAACGAAATCGCTCGCGTGGTGGTGTCCAGTAACGGTTGCTATTATGAATTCCGCGACCTGCCCGAAGAGTTCTCCGGTGCTCTGGGCGAGTTCACCCATCATTTTGTAGGCTACGAAGACGCCCTCAACCTTCTGGAGAAGCTATACCGGCTTCCCCACACGGATTTCATAGAGGCGGTTGAGGAGCTTTCCCTGCTGGTAGTCTATGACCGCTTTGACTGGATGAGTTATCAGAACATCTACGCCTACCATTTTCAGCGCGGCACGCTGGGCGAACACAAGATAGAGGATGTGCGCGGCACGTTTCGCTATGGACAACTGCCGCGCTTTTTCAAGTTTCGCCTGCTGGCGAATCGGGTTCCAGATGGTCTTATCTTCCCGTCCGGAATGGCTTTCTTCATCGCTAATCCCGGCGAGCGACACCTGCTGGTACAGGTACCCTACACCCACAGCAGGGTTTCGGACCTGATAGCCCGTCCGTTGAGCCAGCAGCTCCATTAGCAGGGCGCGTCGACAGGATTTTTCGCCCCCGGCGGAGAAGAAAAGGAATCGAAAGCAAACATTCCAAAGGGAGCGCACGATGTATCTCAGGCGCGTATGGTTCAGGCACACCCTGCTGGGATTGCTGGCAGTTGTGGTGCTGGTCGCAGCGGGCATGTTCTGGGTGCGATACTTCAACCCCTTCCGCGTGAAACCCGCTGATATCGATACAAAAGACTGGATACTGTTTGTTTCTGACCGCTCGGGCAATCCTGACCTCTGGGTGATACGCCCGGATGGAAGTGGATTGCGCCAGATAACCGCAGATGCGTCTGCGGAGACCGATCCCGCCTGGTCACCTGATGGACGGCTCATCGCGTTTATCTCAGACAGGGATAACCGCGTTCCGCAGCTGTTCTATGCAGACCCGGAAGGCAGGCGGGTTCAGCAACTGACCGTCAGCGTAGGGGCGAAAGAGAAGCCCCACTTCCTCCCTGACGGCAAGCACATTGTCTTCCTCCTGCAGGGACAGGTTCTGCTGGTAGACGTCGAAGGGGGAGAAGCTGAAAAGATTCTGCCCCCGTTCGAACTGGAACAGCAGTGGCGCAATACCTTCGGCGGCAGTGTGCTCTTCCGCGAGCCAGCCTACGATACCGAGAAAAGAATCGTCTACGCGGTGCAGCGTACCGAGGGGGGCGAAGTGCTGGTGCGTTATCGCAGGGGGGGCGCAGACCACCAGCACGAAGGTGAAGGGGACCAGCCAGAGCAACCGCTTCCCATTCCCACTGCACAAAAGCTTCCTGAACCCATTATCGGTGGACAAGAGGTGCATATCGCGCTCTCCCCGGACGGCACACAACTGGCCGTCACTGTGATGGGTAACCGTCAGGTTGGTCATCTGGTGGCCCTGTATAATCTGGTCACCGAGTCTGTGCAGTCTCTCTGGCAGGGGAGGGGTGACCTTGCTCCGGGGGCAGTAACATGGGCGCCGGAAGGGACACACCTCGCCTTTGAGATGTGGCGGGTGCGAGACGAGGAAAAAGACCGGGCAGGCATCGGCGTGATGGGTATTGGTGACCCCGAGCCTCGCCTGATTGTCGAGGGCAATCTAATGACGCCGACATGGTCTCAGGGGGGGACAAGCCTGGTGTATGTGAAGTTCCGCGAAGATGGCAAGCGTGACCTGTGGATTGTCAATGCCGACGGTTCAGATGCCCGGCGGTTGACCGATGGCACGGCTGACAACTATGCGCCCACCTGGTCGCCGCATCCGGGTAAGCAAAAGTGATATAATGATATTGGGCACCGAGCCAGCCGGGCGGCTGCCTCACCCATCCGGGTGGGGAGGAAAGTCGGGGCTCCACAGGGCGCGATGCCGGATAGCGTCCGGGAGGGGCGACCCTACGGAAAGTGCCACAGAAAACACACCGCCAGCGGTTCGGCGCTTGCCGGATGCGGGCAAGGGTGAAAAGGTGCGGTAAGAGCGCACCGCGGCGGCAGTAATGTCGCCGGCAGGGCAAACCCCATCGGGAGCAAGGCTGAATAGGGAGGCAGTGAGGTGCGCCCGCTGAGCCTCCGGGTACAGCCGCTTGAGGCGTCGGGTAACCGGCGCCCCAGAGAGATAGCCGCCGCCTGCCCTCCACAGGCAGGGCACAGAACCCCGCTTACAGGCTGACTCGGCGCCCCGAGGGTATCAGGCAGCCTGCAATGTCCCGCTCATGCGCGGGTACCTCCACCTGTAAACCTGTGCCCGATACGGTAACCAGTGTGGACTGCACCGCTTTTGTCTTCAGCGGGTATCACCACGCCACTCGATATCTTCCGGGTTTCACCCCTGCTACCTTCAAGCTTGCCTTCGCCTGAAAAGATGTGATATAATGATGATATCATAATGAAATCGGAGGTGTCCAATGGAACCCATCCGCGAGAGCAAGGCGTGGTACATCAACGGTTTTGTCATGTTGTTCCTGCAGATTGCGGTGAACGTGCTGTGTGTTTGGGTGATTATCCGTGCGGCGATGGAACAGGACGTTGCCTGGCCCGGCAGGTTCTGGTATGCCATTATCGTGCTGGTGGTTGCCAGCCTGTTGTGGTCGGGCTTCTTTGTGGTACAGCCCAACACGGCGCGTGTCATCGTGTTCTTTGGGCGGTATGTCGGGTCGGTGCGGCAAAGTGGTTTCTGGTGGACGAACCCGTTCACGCAGAAGCCGCTCGTATCTCTGCGTATTCACAACTTCAACAGCGAGAAGCTCAAGGTGAACGACGCACTGGGCAACCCCATTGAGATTGCAGCAGTGGTGGTATGGCGCGTGGTGGACTCGGCGAAGGCGTTGCTGGATGTGGAGAACTATCAGGAGTTCGTCGCCACTCAGAGCGAGACCGCCATCCGTACACTGGCAACCCGCTATCCCTACGATTCGCATCGGGAGGGAGAGGAGTCCTTGCGAGGCAATCCCGACGACATCGCCCGGGAGTTGAAGAACGAGGTACAGGCGAGGCTGGAGGTTGCGGGGGTAGAAGTGCTTGAGGCGCGTATCAGCCACCTGGCGTATGCTCCGGAGATCGCGCAGGCGATGTTGCGCCGCCAGCAGGCAGAGGCGATTATCGCGGCGCGGCAACGCATCGTGGAGGGCGCAGTGGGTATGGTAGAAATGGCTCTTCAGCAGCTGAGCGAGCACAATGTGGTGGAGCTGGACGAGGAGCGCAAGGCAGCAATGGTCAATAACCTGCTGGTAGCGCTGGTATCGGAGAGCGAGGCAACACCGGTCATCAACACGGGGACGTTGTATGCCTGAGAAGAAGCGCTTTTTGCTCCGTCTCGATGAGGAGCTCTACGAGGTGCTGGAGAAATGGGCGGCGGACGAGCTGCGCAGTGTGAACGCGCAGATTGAGTATCTGCTTAAGGACGCCGCCCGACGCGCCGGACGTTGGAAGGAAAGGTCTCGCCACGGTGCTGCAGACGGGCAGAGCGAACCATAGACAGGCGAACGGCACGAGAGAAATCTCTCGTGCCGTTGGAGTGAGGGAGACAGGCGGTTAAAAAAGTTAACCGCTACTGCAGAAGATACTCGCGTAAACCCCTGCGCTTGGCGGCGTCTTTGAGTTTACGCATTGCTTGCGCTTCAATCTGGCGCACACGTTCGCGCGAGATTTTCAGCGCTTCCCCTATCTCCTGTAAGACTTGCTCTTCCTGGTCGCCGTAGCCCAGCCTGCGGATGATGACCTGTCGCTCGCGGTCGGTCAGCTCGGTTTCCAGAAGCTCATCCAGCACCTTCCGTCGCTCCATTTCCAGCATCACCTCTTCGGGGTCGCGCACGTTCTGGTCATGGATGAGCGAACCCAGCGAGGTATCCTCCTCCTCGCCGACCAGCATGTCCAGCGACAGAGGTTCTTGTGCCGCCTGCTGGAGCTGCAAAATCTTCTTGGGCGACACGCCCATGGCCCTCGCCAGTTGTTCGATACTTGGCTCATCGCCAGTTTCGCGGCGCAGCCGCTCGCGTTCGCGTTCCATGCGGCGCAGCTGCTCGGCGACATGAGCAGGGATCCGCACCGTTTTCGCCTTGTTGTCTATCGCCCGACCGATTGCCTGCCGGATCCAGTGTGTGGCATACGTGCTGAAGCGATAACCTTTGGAGGGGTCGTACCGCTCCACGGCGTTCATCAACCCAATGGCGCCTTCCTGCACCAGGTCCTCGAACGGCACCAGGGCATTGCGGTAGTGCTTGGCGATATTCATCACAAGGCGCATGTTCGCCTCAACCAGCTTCTGCCTTGCTTCCTCGTCGCCTTTGCGAGCGCGTTCTGCCAGTTCCAGCTCCTCTTCTGGCGTAAGCAAAGCCACCCGGGTTAGCCGGTTGAGCAAAGATGGCACCTCCGACGCAGCCGCCTTGCGGTTTGGCGTCAGGGTAGGGCTACCGGTTGAGCTTCCTCTTCGGTTGGCTGGGTTGTTGCTGCTCATCTTATTCCTCAGTGAACTCGATCACGCCACAGACCACTGCCGATGGTCTTCCATTAGTTCGACATCGCAAAGTCACGTTCTGTTTCGCGGCACTCTTCGAATTGTACCCTTTGAGAATTACGTGTTGCAAGTTGCAAAACCTTGCCGGGTGGAGATTCGCCCGCCGCTAGTGGCATTCCTTTGTGCAGATGTAGCGGTAGCGATCTCCCTCTTCGGATACCTCGATATTTGCCGGTGCACCGCAGCGAGGGCACGTCAGTTCGTCCATCATCAGCAGGATGTATACGCTACGATACTCGTTCGAAATGTAGATGTCGTGCAGTATCCATCCCTGATCCAGCAGTTCGTTGACGATGTTGGCACGAACTTCCACTACCTTACGTACGCGGTGCAGGTCGAACTCTTGCCCGGTGTCGGATTGCTCCATCGACCTTTCCTGCTACTCTCACCCGATGCAGTACCAAAGCCTTATATTAGAAAGCATCCAGCCCGACTCCTGCGTGGTCTGGATGCTCTTTGCAAAAAATTCTGGTGATTTTACTTGACTACCCGGCGCGCGCCCAGATAGCGCTGGCGATAGTATCCATCATTCAGGCTGTCGACACGCACACGTCCTCCTGCGCTGGATGCGTGGATGAACTTGCCGTTGCCGATATAGATGCCGACGTGTGAGGCTCCACGCCTGTAGGTCTGGAAGAAGACCAGGTCGCCCGGCTTCAGCTCGTTACGGCGTACGGGTTTCCCCGTACGAAATTGCGCGCTGGCGGAATGAGGCAAGTCGATGCCAGCCCTCTGCCGAAAAACATAGCGCGTAAAACCAGAGCAGTCGAAGCCGCTGCGCGAGGAGCCTCCCCACCGGTATCGCACGCCGTGCAGACGTGAAGCGGTACGCACGATGGACTCGCCTGTATGGCTGCCGGAGGTGGAACCATCAGAAGCTATTTCCCTGCGTGTGCTACCGGCGAGCGTCGCCTTACGATGCGAGGCTGTCCTGGTACTCTTAGATGCGGATTGTGAGGGTTTCACAGGGCGTCTGGCTACGTGTTGGGGTTTTGCAGACGCTCTTTTCGCTGCCAGCGTGCCGGTAATCCTGACCAAATCGTCGCGAACCCAGCCCATCCGACCGCTGGGGAGCTTGACCTGAAGCCAGTTTCCCCGCCTTGCCGTCACCAGCACGGGATGCCCTTTGTCCAGTATGGTCAGCGACCGGTCGGTACGTTGGGGAGCGAAGCGAATACAAACGCGATCCCCATTGATGACGCCGGTTTTGCGCATGGATACTGGAACAACCTTCGGTTTTACCAGGGCTGGGATTTTCAGGCGAGCGCCGGGCTTTAAGGCATCAGGGTTTTTCAACCTATTCGCTTTGACGATGTCTTCAGGCAGTACCTGATACCGCTTTGCCAAAGACCACACCGTATCGTTCTCTCTTACCACAACCACACGCTGGGCAGCCACTCCGGTAATCCACAGTAACCCGTATACCATGGTGAAGCTGCCTAGAGTGAGCCACCGTTGCATCAGTTCACCTCCTGAGTGTGAGTGGCTTAAGGACAGCCACGGCGTTGCCCTTGCAGCACAACGCTTCGTGACTATACCTATTCGGCGGGGGCGTTGTCAAGTCCTGCAATCCCTCGCAATTTTTTCGAGAGATGTTGCCATCTCCCGAAAGGCTTGTCATAATATTATCGGAGGTGATGTGAACAATGCCCACATACGGTTACCGGTGTGATAGCTGTGGAGTAGAGTTTGAGCAGTTCCAGCGCATTACGGAGCCGCCCCTGACCGAGTGCCCCCAGTGCGGCGGCACCGTACGCCGCCTGTTGTATCCGGTAGGCATCCTCTTTAAGGGACCGGGTTTCCACATAACCGACTACCGCAAGTCCGATAAGCCAGCTTCCGAGAACAAATCCGACGGCGATTCGAGTTCGGGCAAGAAAGAGGAGAAAGTAGCGGGGATTGTGTGACGAGGACACCACGGGCTGTTAAGAAAAACGCCGGAGAGGAGACCCTCTCCGGCGATGCTTCGGGTTGGTTGCGTTACCTCTCGCTTTCGATGAGCAAGTTACCCGTTTTCGGGTCGTAGTGGATTTTGACATCCAGTGCGTCGCGGACGAACGACAGCGGCACGATAGTGCGTCCCCGGTCGATAAACGGTGCTACCTCCAGAGGCAGGGTCTGATTGTTCACCTGAGCCGAAGGATGACCGATTCTCAGTTCGATCTCACGCTCTGCGTTGACCGCACGCACCGTTCGCGACTGAGGATACCAGAACAGCCACCCGCCTGTGTGCTCGAATATCTGGCGGAAGGGTGCCAGCGGTATCCCGTCCTGCACGCGCGGCGGGACGTCAAAAGCGATGCGCGTGTTATCGAACACCACCTGGAACGTGGAACCGGGGATAATGAGCTTGTCGCCCGCACGCACACGGTTCGGGTTGCTGATACCGTTCACGGTAGCAACGGCTTCCGGCGAGACGCCGTGTCGTTTGGCGATGCCGATGAGGGTATCGCCCTTGCGCACCTCATAAACGGTCTGCGGAGCAGGCGGAGCCATCGCAGTCATTGGTGGAACCACCAGCTTCTGTCCTGCCGGTGCCATCGCAGAAGGCAATGCCGTCGATGGCTTGATGCTACCAGCGACTATAGCGGGCGGCTCCACTGAAGTGCGCGGTTCCGATACCGGCACCGATTCCCGCTGTCCCCCGAGCATGGAAGGCGGCGCAATCGCCTTTGCTATCTGCTGGGGTGATGGAGGTGGCGTTATGCTGGCATCACCAACTGTGCGTTTAGCACCTGCGCTGGTAGCTGCAGGCGGCATCACGTCACGCGTGGTGAAGTAGGGCATCGCTTCCGCTGGCTGCAGCGTCAGTGCGCTGCCCAGCGGAGTGAGCAGGATGTCCGGCGAGCTCGCTGATGCTTCCGATGGGCGTGTCTCTCGCACTGTTTGACCACCAGGGTTGTTGACCAGCACGCGCACCGGCGCTG
The DNA here is from genome assembly GCA_023511455.1 of Bacillota bacterium. Classification (NCBI taxonomy): domain Bacteria; kingdom Bacillati; phylum Bacillota; species Bacillota bacterium. Next base: position 1,663 of record JAIMBJ010000022.1, on the reverse strand, counting down.
CCTTATAGGTGTTTCGCGCTTCGTCCACGCCCAGCGCCTCGATGAGATGCCAGCCGTTCTCGACGGTGGTGGTATCCCATGTGTAGGTATAGGGCGGGAAGTTGCGCAGGGTCTTGAACTGGCGGTCAATGAACAGGCTAACGTAAGCCCTGCCGAGCTGTTCACTCACCCGCAGCCCAATTTCCACCTTTCCCGACACAGCGGTGCCGTTCGCCGGGGAAACAATAGCGAGAGGCAGGTTCGCGAGGGTAGGTGCCTCTACGACGACGCTGATGCGCGTGGTGCCGACCGTGCCATCCGCTTCAATTGCTTTAAGGGTAACGGTATGCTTGCCCGCGCTGAGATACGCGGGGTCGAGCATGAACGAGGCGACGCCTCGTTCCACAGGAGTGTCCAGAGACTTCTCGGCGAAAAGCACGTTATCCACCCACAGCTCCAGCTTCACTATCGCCTTACCCTGGTAGCGTACGGACAACTCCGTGCTCACCTGCAGGGGCTGTGCAAAGTCTCGCGCATTGATGACCTGCAGGCGTGGTCCATTGTTGGGGATTGCTTGCACGTTTGCTGGCTGCCACGCCGTGGATGTCAGCAACGCGGCTGCAGCAGCAAAAACGTACATGGTTCTTTTCATGCACCTGCCTCCTTTTTCACTCAGGGATTGCGGTCAGCGTCACGCCTCAGCGTTACAGGCACTCTACGCTATCATAACTTCGCACCTGTGTCAAGCCTTTCCTGCATACTCGGGGTAAAAATTCGACAGGATTTATCCGGGGCAGAAGTCGTACATGCGTGTGTTCAGGATGACGCTCATGGCGCTCCAGAACGCGCCCACGCAGTACTCACCCAGAATCACCCCGAACATAAAGGGCATGACCTGCCGGTGCAGCTTGTGGCCGCCATAACGCAGCACCAGCCATTTGATGACGCTGGCGATAAGCAGGCACGACCAGAAGTACTCCACACCGAAATTGAGCGAGAGCGCGTAGCCCGCCGGGTGGAACGGCCACCACAGGAAGCGCATCCGGGCGAGATGCATCGTCGCGGCGGCAGCGAACCCGAAGACAACCGCAAGCATCGCCGTCAAGCTCGGCTCGCGTGGCGAGCGCAAGATGCTCTCCAGCCAGTAGTAGTTGCCCCAGTTGTGCATATCCATGTAGTCCACGCCTGTGGTGTTCGCATACTTCAGATGCAGTGCTGCCCAGTACGAAGCCAGTCCGCCAAAGAACATCGCGAACATCATCACGTAGCCCATGCCTTTCATGTTGATACCGCCCTGCTGCGCCATCTTCATTGCCTCCAGCTGGCAGGGCATCGGATGGGTGCGGTATCCGCGTCCGCTGAACCACCAGAACATGGTCATCATGGTCAGGCTGGGCGCGCCGATGGCGGTCGAACCAAACATCATGATGAGAAACGTCTGGGAGTTCATGCCCACCACCTCATGCGCGGGTGGACCCAGTTCCGCGCGTACACGGGTGATGCCGATGGATATGATGAAGAATATCAGGAAAAACAGTACAGCAACCCACAACTTCATCCCTGCCTGCACACAGAAGGCGATGAGAAACGCTAAACCCAGCAGCAACCCGATGACTGCACCGCAATAGGTCAGCGCCTCCCGCGAATCGTCGATGCCTGCGTAGCGCGGGTTCACCGCTTTTCT